>JAYKJC010000043.1:0-13905 GCA_035285885.1 Leptolyngbyaceae cyanobacterium
AATTTCTCGCAATCCTCTAACGTTGACCGAGATAATATTGGGGTCACCCGCCACAATTGCATAGGTGATGTAGCGCAAAAACCAACTCATGTCTCTGAGCGACTTTTGCATATTCGCTGGACCATACCGAGCCACGTTAATGGGGCGAAAGCCTGTAGGAGCAGGACCACCAGACGAGGCGCTGAAAACGTTGAGAACGCCTTCTAAGAACCCCCCTTGGCTCTCAACGTATGTAGCTGTACCTAGCTTCATGGATTCCTGAGTATCCAGTCGCATCCCTCCCATGGTTACCAGTTCCTCTTCAGGTTCTGGCTTTTCGAGATACGCCATTGGAGAGCCGCCAACAAAGATTCTATTGGCGGCGCGAGAGACGATTAGCTCAGAGTTTCTAGTAATGACCTGGGCAATCTCTAAACGCTTTAGCCCTGAATCAAAGAAATTGGACAGCTCACTCAGCTCGCCTTTCGCGAGAAAACGATCTTGTTGTTCTGCCTGAGAAATGGCAGAAACGGGCAGGGTTTGATAGAGTTGCGGGCGTGCAACAGAGCTTCCACCACTTGCTTTAACACTCATCGGCTCTCAAAAGCTCCCTATTTTATAGCGATTATCAACGTTTAAATATCTGGGCCAAGGGGACTGCTCATTCATTGCTATTTAGCTAGTAGTTTCCGCTTTAAAGATTCACGTTGTCTCTTTAAGACAGATGCGAGTCAACTTGTTCGCTTCGTGAGACTCACGGAACATCCCTTTGCCAAGAAGGTACAAACATTCATTTGCAGCCTTTCTGCTCAAGATTTAGATTAAATCGTTTTTGCCACGCTCCATCACTTTATTAAAAAGTGTGTCGCAGCTGTTACACAAATCTATAGCTTGAATCCTTTTGGAGATCATAGAGGATTCTGGAGAGGAACCTTAGAAGGATGATAAGTTCTGTTACAAAGTATTCTGTGATTCTTGTGAGAGTTTCTGAATTCAGAACGTTCATTGTCCTTTGACGTGCCACTTGAAGTGAGGAGGGTGGGCTGGACTGAGTCCGCGCCATAGGCAAACCAAAAGGGTGTTCTGGCGATGAAGGGTCGAGCGCGTTTTATGGGATAGAACTTACGCAAGTCCTCTATAGTGATTGCATTTGAGGGGGATGGCGGGCACAGCCCGTGTACTTTTTTGGCATATTCCTTGTTTCCAGCGTCTCGCTGGGAATGCCCGCTAGAGCCTCTGGCTACCGTTCAAATGTGGAGCCGGAGGCTCCCACAGCGGCTCCCTGCCAGAGGCAGGGAACCAGAATTAGAGAATGCTAAATACATACCAGCCCGCCACCACCCAAAAAATGCGTGAGTCCTACAGGAGCCAGACGATGGACAATAGTGGAGAGATTGAAACTTGAAGTTGAGAATGGCCCTATGGTGAAACCCGAATCTGACGCAGTGAGTTCAGCCGTTGCTCGGTTGTATAACACGTATCCGTTTCCCCCCGAGCCCCTTTTAGACGAACCTCCACCTGGCTATAACTGGCGCTGGAACTGGGTGGCTGCGCACAGTTTTTGCACAGGACGGCGACCGCCGGATGAAGCCGTTCGAATCCTTGATGCGGGATGTGGAACAGGTGTGGGGACTGAGTACCTGGTTCATCTGAATCCGCATGCTGAGGTTGTCGGCATTGACTTGAGTGAAGGGGCTTTGTCAGTTGCGCGAGAACGATGTCAACGGTCAGGTGCCGATCGAGTTGAGTTTCAAAATGTATCGATTTATGATGCCGCAACGGTTCCAGGTACCTTTGATCTCATCAACTGTGTTGGGGTGCTTCATCATATGGCAGACCCGATACGGGGCATTCAAGCTTTGGCGCAAAAGTTGGCACCTGGAGGTTTTTTGCATGTGTTTGTGTATGCGGAAATAGGTCGATGGGAGATTTCTTTGATGCAGGAGGCGATCGCCCTCCTCCAGGGTGATAAGCGCGGAGACTACACCGATGGGGTTCGCGTTGGCCGAAAAATCTTCGAGTGTCTTCCAGAAAATAATCGACTGCGCAAACGGGATCGCGATCGTTGGGCGCTCGAAAATCATCGAGATGCCAACTTTGCAGATATGTACGTTCACCCTCAAGAAATTGATTACAACATCAACACCTTGTTTGAGCTCATTGAGGCGTCAGGTCTAGAATTTATCGGTTTTTCCAACCCGGATTACTGGAGCGTCGAACGGTTGCTCGGGCAATCACCGGAATTGATGGAACGGGTCCAGTCTCTAGGAGGCAAGAACCCAGCCCATTCGTTGAGCGATCGCCGTTTGTATCGGCTTATCGAGTTACTGGATCCTGAAATTACACATTATGAGTTTTTTCTGGGTCGCCCTCCTATACACCGAACAGATTGGAGTGATGATGATGAGCTCTTACACGCCATTCCCGAACGCCATCCCTGTATGAATGGATGGCCGGGGCGCTCGATCTTTAACGCCGATTACAACGTCATCACCCTGAGCGATGATGAGTCGGCTTTTCTTGATGCTTCTGTGGAGAGTGGAGAATTAGGGAAGGTAGTGGAGGGCGATCGCCCGACCGTTCAATCGATTCTTAAATCGGTGCCCCTATCGCTAGAGAACGTTAGGAAATTATTTGATCAGCGCCTTATCGTGTTGAACCCTTGCCACTCATCTGCCCCAAAAGCGTAAGACTATCCCCAAACAAATCGTAACCGTCCCAGAAGTCATGCTGGCTGAGCGAATTCGTTCGTTCTTACGTCTCCCAAAGGGAGAAAGCCAAAACCAATGCATGAAGTCCCCTAACTCCGATGGAGAGGCTAACGCCAACGACTCCGCTCAGGGGACGGTTACAACAAATCCATGAAATAAGCCTGAATCAAGAAACATATCGGCAGACAAGACATCAAGATTCTTATCCGAAGGCATAAAAACAATGACGTTTTGCAACTTTAGATGTCATGAAGGTTGTGAATCACTGATCGAGAGGGTTTGAATCGGAAAGTGACATTTAGATTACTTTTATGTTGCGTTAAGGATTGTTACCACTGCGTGATATGATTGCCTGTGGTTCGTGGCAAACCTTGTGTAGTTAAGTGATTTAGCGGTCTACTGACATCATTCTGTGAATTCACAAGAACAGCAGTCTCAAACAAGTGTTGAAAGCAATGATACCCAAAGCAGTCAGCCTCTCGGCATCCCCGAAGAGCCTGATCCGTCAATGGGCGAATATTTTCGCTTGCAATGGGAACTCGTGGCCATAACGGCAGTATTGACTATCGTAATTTTTGTTTTTACGTATGTCTTTTACACATTCAACACGGCTCTCAACTATTTAATCGGTGCATTGGCTGGAATCCTCTACTTGAGGTTATTAGCCAAGCATGTTGAGCAATTAGGTCGTGAGAGGAGGAAGCTTGGGCAAACGCGCCTGGCGACCTTTGTTGTTTTGATTCTTGTTGCATCTCAGCTAGACCAACTCGAGATCCTTCCAATTTTTCTAGGGTTTCTGACTTATAAGGCGTCACTAATTATTTATGTGCTGCGGACGACACTAATGCCATCGTCCTCATGACGATCGCCAGTGTGGTTTCGTCCCTATTGTTTGCGCAAAAACTCATTCAAATTTGGATATGTTGGATTCTTTGAGTAATTGCTTCCCGGTCTATTTTGCCGAGCTAGAGGTTGGTAAACAATTTTATTGGCACGTGGGAAACCTTAACCTTCATGGTCAGGTATTCCTTTCATCGTGGATTGTGATTGCAATTCTATTAGGAATTTCTTTTGTTGGTACACGTAATATTCAAATGGTGCCGACAGGGATTCAAAACCTTCTAGAGTACGCAATGGAATTCATTCGAGATTTGGCAAAAAACCAAATTGGTGAAAAAGACTATCGACCATGGGTTCCATTTGTTGGTACGTTGTTCTTGTTCATCTTTGTTTCTAACTGGATGGGAGCGCTCTTTCCTCTAAAAGTCATCGAACTTCCAGAGGGCGAACTGGCGGCTCCAACGAACGACATCAATACAACTGTCGCACTTGCTCTGTTAACATCGCTTGCCTACTTCTACGCAGGTTTCAGGAAGAAAGGGCTTGGGTATTTTGGAAACTATGTCCAGCCTGTTCCCTTTATGCTTCCGTTCAAAATTATTGAAGATTTCACTAAACCTCTCTCTCTAAGTTTCCGTCTGTTTGGAAATATTTTGGCAGACGAGCTGGTCGTAGCGGTTCTAGTGTTTCTTGTTCCTCTGTTTGTACCGCTGCCGCTGATGGCTCTGGGGCTGTTTACAAGTGCTATTCAGGCGCTTATTTTTGCAACCCTGGCAGCTGCTTACATCGGTGAAGCGATGGAGGAGCACGAAGAAGGTCATGAAGAATAGCTGATTCTTCAGTTGAGGCAATTTTTGCCAATTGTTTGATATTTCAGGAGAATAGCCTTTGTTCTTCTGAAAGAGTTAGTACGCCCTTGGGCATTGCTTTCCGAAATGTTCGTTTAGTTCTATTTGAGGTAAGGAAGACTACTATGGATCCCATTATTTCTGCTGCTTCCGTTGTTGCTGCTGCCCTGGCAGTTGGACTTGCTGCAATTGGTCCTGGAATTGGTCAAGGTAATGCAGCTGGTCAGGCTGTAGAAGGTATTGCTCGTCAGCCAGAAGCAGAAGGCAAAATCCGAGGCACACTCTTGCTGAGTCTTGCGTTTATGGAAGCACTAACCATCTACGGTCTAGTTGTTGCGTTGGTTCTTCTATTCGCTAACCCCTTCGCATAACCCAGGCATATCAGGCTCAGCAGAGACATCGAGGGACTCTGCTGAGTTTGTTGGCTCGTTTTAGACGTTTCTTACGATCTTCTTCGTCGAACGTAAGTTGCTAGATCAGAAGAAGATACCTTTAGATTATTTTTAAGACTGTAACCCACCCATCGCAATGAGCATGATGTACTGGACAACTTTACTGGCGGCGGAAGTTACTGAGGGAGGCGGGTTGTTCGACCTGGATGCGACTCTTCCCTTGATGGCAATTCAATTTATGGTTTTGGTAGCAATCCTGAACGTTCTATTCTATAAGCCAATTGGGAAAGCGATTGATGACCGAGATGGGTACGTCAGTACAAATTTGGCAGAGGCTCAAGAACGCCTAGCGAAAGCCAATAAGCTTGCCGACCAATATGAAGAAGAGCTTGCTGTCGCTCGTCGCAAAACTCAAGAGATTATTACTTCTGCTCAGCAGGAGGCGTCAGAAATTGCATCGAGCAAAATTGCAGTTGCACAGCGAGCTGCTCAAGAAAGGCGCGAGGCAGCCCAAGCGGATCTAGACCAGCAGAAGCAACAAGCGATGTCTGCTCTTGATCAGCAAGTTGATGCCTTGAGCCGCCAGATTGTTGCAAAGCTAATAGGAGCTTGAGCTGATTGGAGCTTGAGCATAGCTACACATTCTTCCTAAACCAACTCACAACAGCGTTACTTGACCATGGGACTATTATTGTTACTTGCTGTAGAAGCGTCGAGTCTTGAAGAAGAAGGGTTTGGCCTGAACTTTGACCTGCTGGATACAAACTTAATTAACCTGGTGATCATCATTGGGGTGTTGATTGTATTTGGTCGAAAGTTCTTGGGTGAAACTTTGTCTTCTCGTAAGGCAACGATTGAAAGTGAAATTAAAGCTGCCGAAGAAAGAAAGCAGAAGGCTGCGTCTGAGTTAGCCAGCCAGCAGCAAAAGCTTGCACAAGCCCAAGCCGAGGCAGAGGCGATGATTAAGGATGCGCATGCCCGAGCTGAAGCTGCGCGAACCAGCATTCTTGAGCAAGCAGATCGAGATATTGAGCGTTTGCAAACTGAGGCTCAGAAAGATGTGAGTTCTCAGCAAGATAGAGTGGCTGCTGAGCTTCGTCAATATGTTGCTGAACGAGCACTGGCTGCGGCTGAGAGCCAGTGCAGAGCCGAACTCAACGAAGATTCTCAGCAACAATTGATTAACCGAAGTATCGCAATGTTGGGAGGGTAGTTGTGGCTGGTTCAGGTACATTAGCTGATGTTGTGAACCCTTATGCTGAAGGGTTAATGGGAGTGGCTCGTGCCAATAATCTAACGTCTCAAATTTCAGAGGATGTCAAGCTTTTGATGAGCTTGATGGAGGAATCAAAAGATTTTTATCCGTTTCTGGCCAATCCTTTAGTCGATGGCGATGCCAAGAAAGGGCTTCTTAGAAGGGTTGTGTCAGAGCAGGTCAATCCTTTCACGCTTAACTTCTTAATGCTCTTGATTGACCGTAAGCGGATATCCCTCGTCAAGGATATTTGCAAGAAGTATCAGGATATTTATCGCAAGCTGAATCAAGTTGCTTTGGCTGAGGTGACGTCAGCCGTTCCCCTTTCTGATGATCAGCAGGAGGCCGTTCGACAGAAAGTCATTCAAATTACGAATGCTCACTCGGTTGAACTCGAAGCTCGCGTTGATCCGGAGTTGATCGGAGGGGTTGTGATCAAAGTTGGCTCCCAGGTTTTGGATGCAAGTTTGAAAGGCCAGTTGCGACGCATCGGTCTGAGCTTGACTCGCTAGGTTTGGGTTAATTTCAACTTCTGTTTCAGCAACTTCTGTTTCAACAATTTAGGAATTTAGTCATTTCACGTTCATCTAAAGAGGCTCTTATGGTAAGCATTAATCCAAGTGAAATCAGCAACATTATCCAGCAGGAAATTGCGCAATACGATCAGGATGTGAAGGTTTCCAATGTTGGGACTGTCCTCCAAATTGGCGATGGAATTGCTCGCATCTATGGCTTGCAGCAGTGTATGGCTCAAGAGTTGCTCCAGTTTGAAGATGGCACGATTGGAATTGCCCTTAACTTAGAGGCGGACAGCGTTGGTGCTGTATTGATGGGGAGCGGACGCAATATCCAGGAGGGAAGTACAGTCACGGCAACGGGCCGGATTGCAGAGGTACCGGTTGGTGATGCTCTGGTTGGACGAGTGGTTGACGCGTTAGGCCGAGCAATTGATGGCAAAGGGGATATTCAGACTTCGGAGAGTCGATTGATCGAGTCGCCTGCGCCTGGAATTATTGCGCGGAAGTCTGTGTATGAACCCCTGCAAACCGGAATTACTGCGATTGACTCCATGATTCCAATTGGTCGTGGACAGCGTGAGTTGATTATCGGCGATCGCCAAACGGGTAAAACGGCGATCGCAGTCGATACGATTCTCAACCAGAAGTCTGAAGACGTGGTTTGCGTCTACGTTGCGGTTGGACAGAAAGCTTCGACTGTTGCGCAGGTTGTGGGTGCATTGCAGGAAAGAGGTGCAATGGATTACACAATTGTTGTTGCGGCAAACGCGAGTGATCCCGCAGCATTGCAGTATCTCGCTCCTTACACAGGAGCCGCCATGGCCGAGTACTTTATGTACCAAGGAAAGGCGACGCTGGTTGTCTATGATGATTTGACCAAGCAAGCGCAGGCTTACCGCCAAATGTCTCTCTTGCTGCGTCGTCCACCGGGACGTGAAGCGTATCCTGGAGATGTCTTCTTCTTGCACTCTCGCTTGCTGGAGCGGGCGGCAAAGCTCAGCCCAGAGCTGGGTGAGGGAAGCATGACGGCCCTTCCTATCATCGAGACTCAAGCAGGGGACGTTTCTGCGTACATTCCTACCAACGTCATTTCAATTACTGATGGTCAGATTTTCTTGTCTTCTGACCTGTTTAACTCGGGTCTTCGTCCGGCTGTAAACGCGGGTATTTCGGTATCTCGTGTGGGATCTGCCGCACAGACCAAATTGATGAAAAAGGTTGCGGGTAAGCTGAAGCTGGAACTTGCTCAGTTTGACGAACTGCAAGCCTTCTCTCAGTTTGCTTCGGATCTGGATAAAGCGACTCAGAACCAGTTGGCTCGAGGGCAGCGGTTACGCGAACTGCTGAAGCAGCCTCAGTATTCTCCTCTATCTGTAGCAGAGCAGGCTATTTTGATCTACGCAGGGATTAATGGATATCTAGATGATATCCCTGTTGATAAGATTGTGCCCTTTACGACCGGGTTCCGTGAATACTTGAAGACAACCGGAACAGCTTATGTAGAGTTGGCAACAAAAGAGAAGAAGCTGAGCGATGAAGTTGTAGAGCTCATGAAATCTACGTTGACTGATTTCAAAAAGACGTTTACGGCCACAGTCTAGAAGTCGATTTCGATCGTCAATAGGGTGCGGAGATTTTTTGACGCATCTCTGTGCCCTATTGATGCTGACCTGCCTCAATCTTTGTATTGTATTTCAAGCATCTAAGGTTTTTTGTTATGTCTAACCTGAAGGCGATTCGCGATCGCATTAAATCTGTTAAGAACACGAAAAAAATTACTGAAGCGATGCGTCTGGTTGCCGCAGCCAAGGTGCGCAGAGCGCAAGAACAAGTCACGGCAACACGCCCCTTTGCCGATCGCTTGGCTCAGGTTTTATATGGCTTACAGGCTCGTCTCCGGTTTGAAGATGCAAACTTGCCATTGTTAGAAAGTCGCGAAGTTAAGAAAGTTGCTCTTTTGGTCGTGACGGGCGATCGCGGATTATGCGGCGGCTATAATTCCAACATCATTCGACGAGCTGAGAACCGTGTGAAAGAATTGCAGGCGGAAGGAATCGACTATACCTACGTGTTAGTTGGGCGAAAGTCGGTTCAATATTTTCAGCGGCGGGAATGCCCTATTGATGCCAAGTTTACGGGGCTAGAACAGGTTCCAACAGCGGACGAGGCTTCAAAGGTGGCCGATGAACTTCTCTCGTTGTTCCTGTCTGAGACGGTCGATCGGGTGGAGTTGATTTACACAAAGTTTGTTTCATTAGTTTCCTCTCGCCCTGTTGTTCAAACTCTTCTTCCGCTCGATCCACAGGGACTGGAACCTGCCGACGACGAGATCTTCCGGCTTACCACTCGAAGTGGCTTGCTTGATGTTGAGCGCCAATCGGTTCAAGCTGCCGAGGCTGAATCCTTTCCTCAAGACATGATTTTTGAGCAAGATCCGGTTCAAATTTTGGATGCTCTTCTGCCGCTGTATTTGAATAATCAGCTTTTAAGAGCGCTTCAAGAGGCAGCGGCTAGTGAACTTGCTGCTCGTATGACTGCTATGAACAATGCGAGCGATAATGCGAGTGAGTTGATTTCAAGTCTCTCGTTGGTGTATAACAAGGCGCGTCAAGCAGCCATTACTCAGCAGATTCTGGAAGTGGTTGCTGGAGCTGAGGCTCTGTAGTGCTTTAGAAAACAGGAATCTAATATCGTATAGGGGGATGGCAAATTATATTTACCATCCCGTTTTTTTAGCTTTTATATAGTGCTGTGTGATATGTAGTGCTGTGTGAGCGCGATGCATTAGGTTGTGGGGCATCGCAACGCCCCACAACCTAATGCATCGCGCTAATAATTCACTAATAATTCCAGATACGCTTCCCGCGCAAATCAAGGTGAATGAAGCCTTTCTGAGCGCCTCGGCCAAATCCACCGTTCCACTTGCCAGCGTTGTACCACTCTTTTTCAAAACGCTGTTGAAGATCCCAAACGGAGCCTCCCTTCAGGGGTCGAAAATCGACTGCATAGCCACCGGGATGATTCGGGGCACGTGAACCGATGCGTGCATTCACGTGCCAGGGACGATACCACGAGTTTATGCCTAGAGGAGCATCCCACCATTCTCGGATGTCATCCATTTTGCGAGCAATTTTGATGACGTTTTGCTTGATGTTGCTTTGGGTTGGAATCCGCTCACGATCCCGCAGGGTCACCTCTCCAACGGTAAAGTACTTTGATACAGGGGAGCTCCAGTCTGACCAATCGACTTCATCCCATTCAGGCAACTTTCCAACAGGTTGCTCGATTTCGACCTGCCAGGGCAGTTTCCAGTGCTCTCCAAAGATGAACCAGATTCCACCTCCGTGATCCAGGTCAATTTTGAAGTGCCCACCCATCTCAGTTCCGGCATCGCGCTCTTCATAACTCAGAACTTTGTAGTTCTTACCTGATTCAACATATAGTTTTCGATCATCGGACAGATCATCGGCACTATATCGATAGTCTTTCTTGAGCCAGGTATCAGCCAAAGCGGTAATTGTATCTACCATGTCAGTTTCCTGAAAACGTCAGAATAGTAAGCGATAGTAAGCGAACGTTCTGATTGTGATATGTCAAGCATGACTTCGCAAGAAATATCTAGAAACAAGCGCTATCCGCGTCAGTTAAATTGGCTTTATGAGAGTCACCGCGTCCCACCCAGCCGTTGTTGCATTTCACGAAAGCGACTTGCTATGGAATGCGATTCATAGAATGCGATCACTGAATTCGAACAAGGGTGAAGGGAGCGTAAACAAATAGGATGACTTCACTTCACTATGCGGAACGAATAATTCTTGCTCTTTACGTCATTCGATGATTTTCCTTAAGCAACTCCTGCACCGATGCGATCGCCCTCTTGTGTAACGATCGCCCCTTGGGTTTCCGTATTCCATTCTATGTCTTGGTGAACAGGTGTGACCATCACCGCACACG
Organism: Leptolyngbyaceae cyanobacterium; assembly: GCA_035285885.1. Taxonomy (GTDB): domain Bacteria; phylum Cyanobacteriota; class Cyanobacteriia; order CAKZMO01; family CAKZMO01; genus JBCCWF01. The sequence goes on from JAYKJC010000043.1 coordinate 10,498, forward strand.
CCTTAAGTTCAGGCTGTAGAGACACCGGACAACACTCGGGATGGGTCAGTGCGTTGGCTTCCGACTGATCGGCCCAAAGAGAGCCCCAATGCATGGGTGCAAACACCGTACCAGGGGCGATCGCCTTTGTCACGTCTGCCTTAAATCGGGCTAATCCTCGGCGCGATCGCACTTCTACTAGTTCCCCATCGACCACGCCGAATTTCTCCGCATCGTTGGGATGAATTTCGAGAAACGGCTCTGGGTGCATTGTCATGGTCTTTTCGATGCGGGCAGTACGAGTCATGGTGTGCCAGTGCCCGTAGAGCCGCCCCACCGTCAGCACTAAGGGAAACTCGCCATCAGGGGGTTCGGCCAGGCCCCGTGAATGGTAGGCGGCAAACCGCGCCCGCCCGTCTGGAGTATGAAACCGCCAATCGGTATAGAGCCGCTTCGCGGCGGGTGTCTCTTCTTCACGAATGGTATCCCATTCGGTATCGGGGCAAGGCCACTGGATCGGCCCCCTCTGCCGCAAGTGCCCATGACTAATTCCCGTCATCTCACAGGGGCGTCCCCGCGTCAGTTGGGCGAACTCATCATAAACCTCGGCAGCAGTCTGAAAGGGAAAGTATTGCTCAAAGCCAAGCCGACGACCCACTTCCGCGAAGATTAGCCAATCTGCCTTTGCTTCTCCGATGGGTTCACGGAAGGCTTCGCAGAGGGTCACCATGCGCTCGGAGTTGGTCATAGTGCCCGTCTTTTCGCCCCACTGGGCAGCAGGCAAGACGATGTGGGCAAATTCGGCGGTTTCGGTGGGATAGTAGGCGTCTTGATAGACCGTCAGGGGCGACTTGCGCAGGGCTTTTTTAGTGCGCTCCAGATCCGGCAGACTCACCGCTGGATTGGTTGCCGCCACCCACAGCATCGACACGGTGCCCTGCTCCAACCCCCGAATCATGTCCCAAACAGCAAGCCCTGGCGTTGGTGCAATGCTCCCGGCAGGCAGACCCCAGGCTTGCTCCACCTCGGCACGGTGGTCAGGATTTTTGATCAGCCGATACCCTGGCAGAATGTGGGCTAACCCCCCCGCTTCCCTGCCCCCCATGGCATTGGGTTGTCCGGTGAGGGAAAACGGCCCTGCCCCAGGTTTGCCAATCTGTGCCGTCATAAGATGCAGATTGATTAGGGTGCGAACCTTTGCCGTTCCCTCCGAGGACTGGTTCAGCCCCATTGACCAGAGGGACAGCACCCGCTCCGATTCTGCCCAATAGCGAGCAGCTTGCTCCAGTCCCTCCACCGAAATGCCACAGCGCTGTGCCACCCGTTCGGGCGGGTAGTGGCGAATGATCTCAACATACTGATCGAAGTCCTGGGTGTGTTTGTCGATGAAGGCAGGGGCGATCGCCCCCCACTGCCACAGCAGATGGGCAATGCCATTGAACAAATCGATATCAGTGCCAGGCTTGATGGGAAGGTGCAGGTCTGCGGCGTCAGCGGTCTGGGTGCGGCGAGGATCAGCCACAATCATCTTCACGGCGGGATTCTTTTTGTGGTGCTTCCGCAGACGGTTGAAGACGATGGGGTGACATTCAGCAGTGTTGGTACCAACAAGAAACGCACAGTCCGTCAGTTCCAAATCCCCATAGCAGCAGGGCGGGCCATCAGCCCCAAAACTCTGGAGATAGCCCGACACCGCTGACGACATACAGAGGCGAGAGTTGGCATCAAAATTGTTGGTGCCCAGGCAGCCCTTCATCAGCTTTTGGGCAGTGTAATAGTCTTCCGTCTGGAACTGTCCAGAGCCATACATACAGATGGCATCGGCTCCCTGGGTGGCACTCACCTGCCGAATGTAGCGCACAATCCGGTCATAGGCATCATCCCAGGATACCCGGTGCAGAGGCTCATCCAGGGAATCGCGCATCATTGGGTAAGTAAGACGGCCTTGATCAAGGGACTCCGCCACCGTCGCCCCCTTGACACACACCTGCCCCAGGCTAGAAGGATGGGAGCGATCGCCCCGCACTTTATAAGGCTGAGCTAGAGAATCCGTTGCAAGCACATCTAGGCCGCAACCAACACCACAGTAAGGACAGAGAGTTTTCACGAGCAGTTGAGGGAGTGAGGGTAGCAGGGGGAGTGAGGTGTTTTTGGGAAAGTGATGGAGTGAGCGGAAGTGAAGGTAAGAGAGTGATGAGATGTAAGAGGAAAAGCTGTAGGAACCTCACGCCTCACGCTTCACCATGTGCATAGCGCCGATACAGGAAATCCAGGACATAGTTCCGCAATTCGTAATAGCGAGGGTCTTCCATCAGTTGGCTGCGCTTGCGGGGACGCTGGAAGGGAATCTCCAGCACTTCCCCGATGGTGGCGGCAGGGCCATTGGTCATCATTACCAGGCGATCGCACAAAAACAGGGCTTCGTCGATGTCGTGGGTGATCATCAACACAGTGGACTTGTGGCTCTGCCAAATGTGCAACAGTTCTTCCTGGAGTTCTTCTTTGGTGATGGCGTCCAGTGCACCAAAGGGTTCGTCCATGATCAGCACTTGGGGACGAATGGCAAGGGCGCGGGCGATCGCCACCCGCTGTTTCATGCCGCCGGAAATTTGACTGGGCTTTTTGTTAGCCGCTTCAGATAATCCCACCATGTCCAGGTGATCCTGCACGATGGCGCGTTTCTGGGCTTTTGCTAGCTTGGGAAAAGCCGCATTCACTGCCAGATAAACGTTTTCAAAAACCGTCTTCCAATCCAGCAGCGAGTAGTTTTGAAATACCACCATGCGGTCGATGCCCGGTTTTTGAATGGGTTGACCGTTTAAATAAACAGCACCCTCGGTGGGTTGAGAAAACCCTGACACCATATTCAGCAGGGTTGATTTACCGCAGCCCGAGTGACCAATAAAGCAGACGAATTCCCCCTCATTCACCGCAAGAGAGATGTTGTCGAGAACCAGGAGAGGCCCACGGGTCGTTGGGTAAGACTTAGAGACGTGATCAATCTGTAGGAATGTTGATTGAGCTGTGGTAGGAGGTGAGGTAAGTTCGGAAGTCATCAAGCGTGAAGTCATAGTAAAAGCTAAGTACGTCAAATAGAATAACGAAGAACTAAACCCTGGTTGCCTTATGCCAGCCTCCGGCTGGAACCCAGACCCCCAGGAAATGGCTACGCTACTTGGGCGACTCCATCTAGGGCAATGGACTCAATGCGGATATCCCGGCAAATGCTGAACTTCTTCAAATAGCTCAGGGGATCATTGGGGTCAAAATACACCCGGTCGAACAACGCAAACGGTTCTCGGCTTGGTTCCACCGCAGGCCATCCCAACGCTGTGCTGGCACGGTCAAATAAGTCGGTGCGATAGACTCGTTCCAACAGCTCGACCCGGTTCTTCGGGAACGGCACCAGATCCCACCGTGCTAGTTGGG
>JAYKJC010000044.1:0-5026 GCA_035285885.1 Leptolyngbyaceae cyanobacterium
CTGAACCAGTCCGCCTGCATAGCCAATCAGCACGGTTTCACTGTCGATGAATGCCAGCGTGTGGACATCATCGGCGATCGCCCTTTCTTCCACCAATTGTCCTTCATTCGTCCAGAGCTGAAGTCCGGTGGTGAGGCTGGCAGTGGCGATGTGCTCTCCGTTTGGGCTAAGGGCGATCGCTCCATCGTCTGGCAGGTCTGGCAAGAGGGTGGCTCGCAGGCTTCCATCGGAGTTCCAGGTTTGGACTGCACCACTGCTGGCCGCAACCGTTGCCAACATCGTTCCTGACGGACTCAACGCAAACTGTTCAAAATCTCCTTGGGGCTTGGGGATAGCACTGACAAAGGTGCCATCCATCGTCCAGCGACGAATTGGCCCATCGGCATCATGGGTTACGAAGTCCTCAGAGTCTGCCGCACCAAACTCAATTCCGCTTGATTCCCATTGACTCACCAACGGACTGAAGATATCGAGCACCTCAATGCTGTTGTCTTCGCTGGCGGAGACGAGAGCCGTGTTGTCTGGAGTAAATTCGACGGAGGTGACGTAGTCCTGGTGGAACGGCAACACATCAATTTTTAATCCACTGACTTGCCAGAGATGAATGGCTTCTAGAGAACCGCCCGCCACGATCTGATTGTCGGGACTAAAGCGAACCGTATCGATGACATCAGGAGCCGTAAGCTCGCCGTAAAACTGGCCGTTGCTCCACCACAGGGCAATGGTGGCGTCGTCACTCGCTGTGGCTATCATCCGACCATCGGGGCTAAAGGTGATGTCGTTGATGGCGTCTAAGTGCGTTGTAGCATCAACGGTGTCATCCTTAAGTAGCTGTTGAATGAAGGTGCTATTGCGACCATCGGGGGCAATGCGCCAGAGCCGCGCATTGCCGTTGTCGGTGGCCGTGGCGAGGGTTTGCCCATCGGGACTGAGGGCGATCGCCCTCACGCCACTGTCGTGTCCTGTCACGGTGTGCAGGGGACGCACCTCTGCACCTTTCGTCGCTATCTCATCCACACTCCAAATGCTGACGGTGGTATCGCGACTGCCCGTAAACAGCAGCGTTCCATCAGGACTGAACGCAAGGCTCTCCACATCATCAGAATGACCGTTAATCTCCACTGGAGTCTTCATATCCTGGGAAGAACGGCTTCCTTCCCAGAAGGAGAACGTTCCGCCTGTATGGGCCACGGCAAAGCGATCGCCATCGGGATGATAGGCCACATCTAAGACGGGGGCATTGGTTTCGAGCTTGTGCATCAGCGTGCCATCGGGACTCCAAAGGGTGATGACCCCCAGGCGATCGCCCGCCAGAACTCTTTGGCTATCGGGACTCACCGCCACATCCATCACCGCATCTCGGTGTTCCTCAAACCGATGACGGTGCTGTGCCCAGTACACCGCAGGCTGGAGCGCATTCATCACCCGCTGAGGAAGATCTGCATCGTCCCGGTCTACCCGCTGCTGATAGGCGGCATTGGTGAGCCAGGGCGACCGTTGCATCAGATGGGCGGCCTTGAGGCTGTCGAGCAACGCCATCAGACGCCGATCGAGGGCGAAATTTGCGTTCGAGGTAGCGGTGTAGGCTTCAATTTCTTCTGCGACGGCTTCTTGACGACTGGCGATCGCACTCTGTCGGCTCATCAGGGCAAAAATGCTGGCACCTACGGCAATCACTGCCACCACGCTGACGGCTCCCAGCAAAGAGCGGAGCGCAAGCGCCTGCTGCTTTTCCTTTTTGTGTGCGGCTTGGATGGCCACGCGACTCGCGTCGATATAGGCGTGTTGGAGGTCAGTGGCGGGGGGATACTTCTTGGATTCCTGACTGTCTTTCAACCAGGCTTCGGCCAGGGCAAACTCACTGCCGCGCAGCAGAAGATCAGGCGTGCGATCGCGCCCCTTCCATTCGAGCGATCGCTGCAACCATTTGGTATGACTCCGGACGTGTTCCCGGTCGATGTCTAAGGTGCGGATCAGCTCGCTAAAGTTCGTGTAAAAATCACCCCCGTGACGCCTAAAGTCAATCCACTGAATCGTACTCAATGCATCGGGGAGATCCGCCGCATTCACGGGCTGATAGAGCACCAGTACACATCGCTTGTTGAGTTTGGCGGCATGGTTCACTTCATCTGCACAGTAGGGAGACGTGATGGAGGCGGGCGACACAATCAGCAAAAAGTTGTCCGATTGCTCAATGCCCCTGTAGATTTCGTGCTGGAAATCGGCTCCCGACGCAATGCTTTCCTGGTCGAACCAGGTCGTTTTGCCCTGAATCTGGAGAGCCTCGTTGAGCCGTCGCGCAACGTCAGAATCGGCCCGAGAATAGGACACAAACACATCCAGCGATGATTCGGCGGGATGATCGAGACTGGCTTTAATAAACTGACACTGGAGGGGCGTGGGGCCGTGTTGCGATCGCCCCGGTGTTTCTTTTAGCGCAGTCTTTAGCCAGGTTTCGGCATGGTTGAGGGTGTAGCCTCGCAGCAACAGACTGGGATTTTCGTTCTGCCGTTCCCATTTCAGAGCCTTCACCAGCAGGATTTTATGTTGGTCGTAGTATGGGGCATCCTGCCGGAGCGCCCGCACCAGCGCTGCCGCTTCTTTGCGGTAGTCTGCCAGATTCTCATGCTGGGTCATGTTAATGAACTGAAGATTTGCTAGCGAGGACGGCATGGAGCTGAGCGCCTGGGAGTTCAGTTGCTTGATGAGGAGTGGAATGATGCGTTTGTGGAGACGGAGGGCATCATCAATTTCTTGACGGCACACCGGGGAGGCCAGAGCATTGGGAGACAAGAGCAGCACAACCGAATCGGATGCTTCAATGCCGTGCCGAGTCGCCGCTTTTACATCAACTCCTTTTTGAACGTCCGTGCGATTTGTCCAAACGGTGAAGTTCTCTCGCATGAGCGATCGCCGGATTTTCTCTCTCACCTGATAATCCGCATCCGCCGCCGCTAAAAACACCTGAGTCATCAGGTTATTGGCATTCTTTGTACTTTCGGTGATGAATTCGCAGTGCAGATCCGTTGGATAGCAGGGGCTTTGTTCGTTGCGAAAGCGGTGACTGAGCCAAGCCTCGGCCTGCTGGCGTTCTTCTCCGATGAGTAACAGGGGCGATCGCTTTTGGTGCTGCTCCCAGTCGAGGGCTTTCACTAAAAAGTGGGTGTGCTGATGCACATAGTCTTTATGGCGCTCAAAGATATCAACCAGCCCCTCTAAGGAACGATCCGCATCATCCTGTCCGTCACGAAAATAGACCCAATTGATCTTGCGAAGGATGGAGGGCATTTTCTCCAGGCTGGAGTGTAATCCCTTTTCCTGATACATTTTCCAGTCTTTATCAGTGCCTGATGGATTGCGGTGTTTCCAGGTGGCGTAATCAATCTGCTCGACATGGAGCAGCGGGATAATGCGCTTGTTTCGCGAGAGGGCATATTTGAGTTCTTTAGAACAGTAGGCCGAATGAATTGAATGGGGAGAAATGATGAAGAGAAAATTATGAGAATGGTCAATTCCCCGATTAATTTGGTTTTGAAAATCCACTCCGAAAGGAATGTCATTAAAGTCGAACCAGACGGTATAGCCCAGATTTGTCAGTCGTTGTTTGAGGGTGACAGCAAACGTTTTGCTATCGACACGACCATAGGAAATAAAAGCATCGAAGAAATCGCTCATTGTCCAACGTTCCGCGATAGATTAAACAGCGTTTTAGAACGCGCAGACGCTCACATGCGACTTGCGCGAGATGTGTCGAAATCAAGATAGGTCAAAATCTGGCAATGCACTTAGATGCGCTATCGGCCTCAGACAAGTCCAGGTTTTCAGAGATTACCAAGGGGGTGTAATGAGACGTTCCGTTCGTTCCCAGAGTACCCAGTGAAGGGCGATCGCCCACATTCCTCATCCACCCTTCATGCGAGACAACGCACTCCGTTCATGACATGCGATTGCGAGGGGTGTGTATGCCAAACCGTCACAGATGCATGCGAAACTGGCACAGCAAAATCGGAGTGCAAGGGTGCTGTTTGTGATTGCGCGGGGTGTGTATGCTAAACCGTCACAGCTGCATGCGAAACTGTCACAGTGAAATCGGAGTGCGAAGGGGGCGATCGCCATTGCGTACTTTAATTCAGTATATTTATCAATTCTAGGTATAAAAATTAACTTTTATAATGCATGCAGGGTCAAGCTGAGACTATGCATCCCATGATCAAATTATCTGAGGCGTAGATTTCCCAAAGATTTCTTTCGATTCAAGGTAGTTCACGTAACGAGGTATAAGACGATGCCCGCAACAGATATGACACGACGCCTTCCTTCAAGAACCATTCAGAAAGACGTTCACTCGCTCAATGGCTTGGGAGCCATTGAAAATTACGTTGCTATGCGCGAAGATGCATCACCTGAGGCATTGAAGCAGCGCTACTCAGAAATGCTGGCGATGCGCCAAAAGGAAACCGAAATGGCTGCACTCTATAAAGCGTCAGTCGATAGAATGCGGCAAGCCGAATGGGATTTCCATAACTCGGTGATGTTGATGAAGGATTGTGTGCGGGCGCAGTTTGGGCCAGATAGCAACGAATCCCAATCAATCGGCTACAAGAAAAAGTCAGAACGGAAGCGTCCCCGACGATCGGCGTCCTCAATGAAAGCAGCAAGTTAGTTAGTCAGATATTTTTAATGCGAGGGAGATTTTGGTAGAAGCATGGCATTCGTAGGGGTATGGCAATGCCCCTACGTTTTGCACCAGGTCATCCCGTCTGCTTCCCTGTCTCTGGCAGGGAATCGCTACAGGAGTCTCCGGCTCCACTTTGAAGGGGAGCCAGAGGCTCTCGATGGTATTCCCAGCGAGACGCTGGGAACAAGGAACTAAAGCGCCATATGTAGTAGGGGCAAGGCACTGCCTTGCCCCTACCAGTAGCGTAAAGTTACGTTTAGTCTAAACTTCAATAAACACCTACCCTTTAGAGAAGGGGAACCAGAGGCGCATTACAAAATTCCACACCCAGAATTTACGTTTCCAGTC
>JAYKJC010000045.1:0-19304 GCA_035285885.1 Leptolyngbyaceae cyanobacterium
GGGCCGCGAGTAACTGGTCTTGAAACGGTGTACCGCCTGTTGGGTCGCCATTCACCTCAGCTTCGAGTCGCGCAATATCCTGTTGAATGAGGTCGGCAGACGCTGTGAGCCGATCCACATCGGCCTGATTCAGGGCCGGATCTTGAACGATCAACACCTGGCCTTGCTCGACCTGTTCTCCCTCTTCGACTCGAATTTCCCCGAGGACGCCTCCTTCGAGTGCCCGCACGGGGCGAATTTGAGTCGCTGGAATCAGTTCACCCTGGGCAACCGCAACCTCGTCGATTTTGCTGAAGTAGGCCCAGGCAATCGCTCCAAACACAACGCTAGTCAGAACACTCGCTAAGAGGCGCGTGTAGAGAGGCGGAAGTTCTCGAACCGCTTTGCCCAACTCATAGGACAAATAGTCATCTGGAGAGACAAACTGTTGGCGGGTTTGCCGAGCCTGAGCCGCTTGAGTATCCGTCGAGGTCATTGCATTCAATCCTGTTGGTGCACTATCTCGATTGTGCCCAAAATTTTAGAAAGCGAGGCGATAGGACTTAACGGAACATTAGGGGTGGAAATAGCATCACTCACCCTTGCGATCGCGCCGATAGTCTCTCCAGACCAAAACTCCAAAGACAACAATGGTAAGGATTACTGAGCCGCCAAAGGCGATCGCCACTTGTACCCAACTAATCGTATCGGTGATTGTTTCCGTATGTGTCATCACTCGCCACCCTCACACGTTGTAACTTTAAGGAGATGAATGTAAGGCTATACCTTGATTTCCTTTGTTTCTGGAAAGCGGTAGGTCAACCATTTGCTCGTCTGAAGCTTCATCCCGACCAGCATCTCTGCAAACCGAACGCCTGCCGCAACGGGGTCTACCACAGGAACGCCTAAAGCTTGACTCAAGGTTTGATCCAAGCCCCCCATGCCTGCACAGCCCAGGATGATGGCTTCTGCACCATCTTCAGTTAAGGCAATCTGACTCATGCGCTTTAAACCATCGACCACCAATTGAGGATCAGACTCACAGGCCAGGACGGGTAAGTCAACACACCGCACTGACCGACAGCGATCGCCCAGTCCCGTTTTTTGAATGATGGCCTCAACCATATGATGCGTCCGCGCCAGAGTCGTCACCACTGACCAGCGTGGGGCGATCGCATTCGCTGCATACATGGATGCTTCTGCAATGCCGACCACAGGTTTTCGAGTAATTTCTCGCACCCCATCCAGACCAGGGTCTCCCCAACATGCCAGGACAAAGCCATCGAACTGGTCTTCGTCTCGCTGAACCTCAGCCATGACGTTAGGAATCGCCAGATATTCGTCGTAGTAGCTTTCGATTGACGCAGGGCCAGCGGAGGGACACACGGTCACCACATCAGTAGTGGAGGAAGCATGGGCTTGGGCGATCGCCCCAATAGAAGCCGTCATCTCCGCACTCGTATTTGGGTTAATGACTTTTAATCGCATGTCTATATGTCCTGAGAACGACTCCTCATTCAACTCGGTCGTCCAGGGCATCGGACTGTGGAGACGAGGATGGATGACTTGACGGTTCTGATTCTGAAGCGGATAGATCCTTGGCGCGCATTCGCACAGACGCCGCATGAGACGGCAACCCTTCAGCGGTTGCCAGAATATCAACAGCTCCAGCCACTTTCTTTAAAGCTTCAGGCGAATACTGGATCAGGCTGGAGTGCTTCAAAAACGTTTCGACACTTAACGCCGAAGCATAGCGTGCAGCCCCTGAGGTGGGCAGTGTATGGTTCGGCCCTGCCAAATAGTCACCAATCGCCTCTGGAGTCGAATAGCCTAAGAAAATGGCTCCAGCATGGCGTATTTTTTCCAATAGCGCCCACGGATCGGCAATTTCCAGCTCCAGGTGTTCAGGCGCAAATTCATTGGAAAGCTGAGCCGCTGTCTCTAAGGAATCGACAATGACCACTAACCCGTAGTTGGCGATCGCCTTTTCAGTATCCAGTCCCCGAGGGTGATTTACCAGTTGCTGACTCACCTCCGCAACCACCTGTCGGGCCAGGGCAGAATCCGTCGTCAAGAGAATGGCCGCTGCCATGGGATCATGCTCGGCTTGAGCCAGGAGGTCAACCGCCACATGGGCAGGGTTTGCCGTAGAGTCTGCGATGACTAGCACCTCCGAAGGACCTGCCAAGGAGTCGATGCCGACGGTTCCAAACACCGCCTTCTTGGCCAAAGTCACGTAGATATTTCCTGGCCCAGTGATCACGTTAACCTGGGGGATGGTAGAGGTTCCATAGGCTAAAGCGGCGATCGCCTGCGCTCCTCCAACACGATAAATTTCCTCAATTCCGGCCTCTTGAGCGGCCACTAAAACCACTGGATTAACGGCCTTATCCTCTCCTGGAGGCGTGACCATCACAATCCGTGGAACCTGAGCCACTCGTGCGGGAATCGCGTTCATGATCACCGTACTGGGGTAGGAGGCACGTCCCCCCGGAACATAGATACCTGCTCGATCAACAGGCGTGTAGCGCTTACCCAGCACAACGTTATCCGGGTCAAACTGAACCCAACTGCGGGGCACCCGTTGCCGATGAAACGCCTCGACATTCCGACAGGCAAGCCGAATGGCCTCCAAAAGCTCAGTCGACACTTTCTGGTAAGCGGCATCCATTTCGGCGGCGCTGACGCGTAACTCATCGACAGATAAAACCTGCTGATCAAATTTTTCAGTGTAGTGGAGCAGGGCTTTATCGCCTTCGTCACGGACAGTTTGAACAATGTCTTTAACGGCTGCTTCTTTTGCTGCAATCTGCTCATCGTGTGTGCGATCGCAAATTCGACGGAGTTCAGCCCGAGCCTCAGGCAACTGAGTAATAATTCGAAGCATTGCCACAATATCTCTAAGTACTGACCAGATAATCGTTAATGCTGTCTATCCGTAAAACTCCAGCACAACTCAGATTACCCAACATCCCCTATAAAATTTGAGAGCCGTAGGTCTCCCAAACGAAACAAGGCTTAGCTATAGCTTAACAAAGCTATAGCTGCTTGAGAGCAATCTTCTAAAGTCAGTTTATTCATTGAGCGTGCCACATGCGGGATTGAAGTGGTATTGAAAAAGTTATCTCAGCACCTTACTAAAAGGGAACTGATGGATTATAATGTTGTGTTCGTGAGCAACTAGGGAACACACTGTGGCTAATATTAAATCTGCTGAAAAGCGTATTCAAATTACAGAACGTAATCGACTGAGAAATAAGTCTTACAAGTCTGCAGTACGGACACTCATGAAAAGTGCGTTGAACGCAGTCCAAGCCTATGCAGCTGAGCCAACCCCTGAAAAAATGGAAGATGTTCAGGCTCGGATGTCATCTGCTTTCAGCAAAATTGATAAAGCCGTGAAGAAGGGAGTTATTCATCCGAATAATGGTGCCCGCAAAAAATCTCGCCTTGCTCGAGTTCTCAAGAAGCACAGTCAAGCTGAATCAGCATCGGCTTAATGGCGTTCCCTGCCCGAGTCTTGATGGGGTTCGATGGTTTTTCGATAGCTGTTCATGAATTGCGGGAGTCATTGTGGAACTGATTGACACGCATGTTCATCTCAACTTTCCAGTACTCCGGAATGAGATCCAGACTTTAGCTCAACATTGGCGAGACGCAGGAGTGGTTAAGCTTGTTCATTCATGCGTTGAACCGGGAGAGTTTGAGTCGATTCGGTCGATCGCCGATCAATTTGAGGAAATTTCATTTGCGGTTGGCCTCCATCCTTTAGATGTGGGCGATCGCTGGACTGAGGAAACTGCATCAGAAATACTCGCGCTAGCCCAGTCTGATCCTCGGGTGGTGGCCATCGGTGAAACCGGGCTTGATTTTTTCAAGGCAGAAAATCAGGCCGAGCAAGTGCGGGCATTGAAAGAGCAGTTGGCGATCGCCCGTCAGCTTGATCTCCCTGTGATTATCCATTGTCGAGATGCGGCTCCGAAGATGAGATCCGTACTCCAGGAATTCTGGGCTGAGTACGGAGCTGTGCAAGGCGTGATGCATTGTTGGTCAGGGTCGGCTGAAGAAACCCAGTGGTTTCTAGATCTTGGATTTCACATCAGCTTTAGTGGAATCTTGACGTTTAAGAATGCAACTCAGGTTCATGAATCTGCGAGGCTTGTGCCCGACGATCGATTGCTAGTCGAAACCGATTGTCCATTCTTAACGCCTGTTCCATATCGAGGCAAAAAGCCGAACCAACCTTCTTACGTCACGTATGTGGCTCACCACTTGGCTCAGCTCAAGGACGTACCCGTCGAACACATTGCCAAGATTACGACAACGAACGCCAGTACTCTGTTTCAGATCTAAAACCTTTTTAGGTCAATATCAGATCTGAAATTTTCCATTAATCTGTGTTTTCCATCTGTGTCAAAAATGCAACATATTCTTCACTTTTTTGACTTGACAAGTTTGTAATGATGAGTATGCGCTAGAATACACAATGCTGCTCAACACGGATCGCACGTTAATTTTAGGAAGGCAAGTAGGGAGACAGAAATAATTGAGCGCTTTGAAGAGTATAGGTGTAAATCTAATCAGAGGGCGATCGCCAGAGATTGCGGTATTTATAGGTTTTATTGGCTTATAGATTTGAGTACGCGATTTGAGTGCATGGTCAGGCACATCAAATGCTACTTAGAGGTAGGGTAGTGCTGGCTTAAACAATCTGCATGGGGCATCTAAGCATGGTTCACTGTTTTCGAAAACTGGTCACAGAAAATGCTGCTGAACCGAATCGGAGGCCAATCGGTCGTGAACATTTTTGCCAATGCTTGGCCTTAGCTCACCTTAATTAGCTTAAGCGCTTCTCAGTAATCTTTGTCAAGACTGAATAGTAGGCAAAGTCTTAAGTTCATGTCTGAGTGATGAATTGTAAGTATCGAATTAAGTATCAGACATAGATGATTGAGCTTAACCCCATTGCTCCAAATCCGTTGCTTTGATCGATGAGAAACCTGATACTCCATGGACTCCATACAAGCTCAGACATGGTGATCAGCCAGACATGGCAAATAGCCGAGGCCATACCCCAACTGTGAATTCCCCCGAAGAACCGAATAGGAGTGTACGAAAGTATGAGTTTATTTTTTGATGACACGTTTGAACTAAAACTGCCTAGCTCTAAGCCCTTCGAGCAAATCTGATTAAAGCTGTACTGAACGAACATTCGCTCTTTGTAGAGCAATATCCATCTGAGGAAATGATGACTAATCTAGCCCAAACTGAACTCAATCAACTTGCTCAAACTGCACCTGAATTTACATTACCTGATCTAGTTGAGATTCAACGATCAAGCTTTCGATGGTTTTTACAAGAGGGATTAATTGAAGAGCTCGATAGTTTTTCGCCAATTACCGACTATACCGGCAAGCTTGAGCTACATTTCTTGGGCAAGAACTATAAGTTGAAGCAGCCTAAATATGATGTCGATGAAGCCAAGCGGCGAGACAGCACGTATGCAGTTCAGATGTATGTGCCGACCCGACTCATCAATAAGGAAACTGGAGAAATCAAAGAGCAGGAAGTCTTCATTGGCGATCTTCCCTTGATGACCGATCGAGGCACATTCATTATCAATGGTGCCGAGCGGGTCATCGTCAATCAGATTGTCCGGAGTCCAGGGGTCTACTATAAGTTCGAAATTGATAAAAACGGTCGTCGTACCTATAATGCAAGCCTCATTCCAAACCGTGGAGCGTGGCTCAAGTTCGAAACCGATAAGAATGATCTCGTCTGGGTTCGCATTGATAAGACTCGGAAACTTTCTGCGCAGGTCTTACTGAAAGCTCTGGGGCTATCGGATAGTGAAATTTTTGATGCGCTGCGCCACCCTGAATATTTCCAGAAAACGATTGAGAAAGAAGGGCAATTTAGCGAAGAAGAGGCTCTGATGGAGCTGTATCGCAAACTCCGTCCCGGTGAACCCCCCACGGTGTCTGGTGGTCAACAGTTGCTCGACTCCCGATTTTTTGACCCCAAACGATACGATTTGGGTCGGGTGGGTCGCTACAAATTAAACCGGAAGCTCCGGCTCAACATTCCGGATACGGTTCGAGTTCTGACCCCGCAAGGAATTTTGGCCGCAATTGATTACTTGATCAACCTTGAGTTCGATATTGGCTCTGTCGATGACATCGACCACCTGGGTAATCGCCGAGTTCGCTCGGTCGGAGAGTTGCTTCAGAACCAGGTTCGGGTCGGCTTGAATCGGCTTGAGCGAATTATCCGGGAGCGCATGACTGTTTCTGATGCTGACTCGTTAACTCCGGCTTCATTGGTTAACCCCAAGCCACTCGTGGCAGCCATCAAAGAGTTCTTCGGGTCTTCCCAGCTCTCTCAGTTCATGGATCAAACAAATCCCCTGGCAGAGTTGACTCACAAGCGTCGTCTGAGTGCGTTAGGACCTGGAGGGCTGACCCGAGAAAGAGCAGGCTTTGCAGTTCGAGATATTCACCCCTCCCACTACGGTCGGATTTGTCCCATTGAGACACCTGAAGGCCCTAATGCTGGATTGATCGGTTCATTGGCAACGCACGCACGGGTGAACTCCTATGGATTTATCGAAACTCCTTATCGTCCAGTGGTTGATGGGCGCGTATTAAAAGATCAGCCGCCTGTCTATATGACGGCAGATGAAGAAGATGATCTGCGCGTTGCTCCGGGAGACCTATCTACTGACGAAAATGGGTACATCCTCGGAGAGACGGTGCCTGTTCGATATCGTCAGGAGTTTACCACCACGTCTCCAACTGAGGTGGACTACGTTGCGGTGTCCCCTGTCCAGATTATTTCGATTGCAACATCGTTGATTCCTTTCCTGGAGCATGACGATGCAAACCGGGCGCTGATGGGCTCAAACATGCAGCGTCAAGCGGTTCCCCTACTTCGTCCGGAGCGCCCCTTGGTGGGTACCGGGCTAGAGGCGCAAGCCGCCAGAGACTCCGGGATGGTCATGGTTAGCCGTGTGTCAGGGCATGTGAGCTACGTTGATGCAAACCGAATCTGCATTGAGGATGAGCATAACGTGACTCACGAGTATGTTCTCCAGAAATATCAGCGATCCAATCAGGATACCTGCCTCAATCAGCGCCCAATCGTATTTGAGGGCGATCGCATTGTCACAGGTCAGGTTATTGCTGATGGTTCAGCAGCAGAGGGTGGAGAGGTCGCGTTAGGCCAAAATGTCCTCATCACTTATATGCCATGGGAAGGGTACAACTACGAAGACGCCATTTTGATCAGTGAGCGGCTTGTCTATGAAGACGTATACACCTCGATTCATATTGAGAAATACGAAATTGAAGCTCGACAAACCAAACTTGGCCCTGAAGAAGTGACCAGGGAAATTCCCAACGTGGGAGAAGACGCCCTCAGGCAACTCGATGAAAATGGCATCATTCGTGTTGGTGCATGGGTCGAAGCAGGCGATATTCTCGTTGGAAAAGTCACTCCTAAAGGAGAATCGGATCAACCTCCTGAAGAAAAGCTACTGCGTGCGATTTTTGGAGAAAAAGCGCGTGATGTTCGTGACAATTCTCTGCGTGTTCCAAATGGAGAAAAGGGTCGTGTCGTTGACGTACGAGTCTTTACCCGAGAGCAAGGGGATGAGTTGCCTCCTGGAGCAAACATGGTTGTGCGGGTATACGTAGCGCAAAAGCGCAAGATCCAGGTGGGCGACAAGATGGCAGGCCGACATGGCAATAAAGGCATTATCTCCAGGATTTTGCCCGTCGAAGATATGCCCTATCTTCCAGATGGTCAGCCCGTCGATATCGTGCTCAACCCCCTCGGCGTTCCTTCTCGAATGAACGTTGGACAAGTGTTTGAGTGCATTCTCGGTTGGGCGGGAGAAGTGCTAGGTGTGCGCTTTAAAGTGACACCATTTGATGAAATGCATGGGGCAGAAGCTTCACGCCTGAGCACCCATGCCAAGCTTCAGCAAGCACGAGAACAATCTGGGAAAGACTGGGTGTTTAATCCCGACAATGCCGGAAAGATTCAAGTTTACGATGGTCGCACAGGCGAACCTTTTGATCGGCCTGTTACCGTCGGCAAAGCTTACATGTTGAAGCTTGTTCACCTCGTGGATGACAAGATCCACGCTCGTTCAACAGGGCCTTACTCTCTCGTCACCCAGCAGCCCTTGGGCGGAAAGGCTCAACAAGGTGGGCAGCGCTTTGGAGAGATGGAAGTGTGGGCACTGGAAGCATTCGGTGCAGCTTACACGTTGCAGGAATTGCTGACGGTGAAATCCGATGATATGCAGGGACGGAACGAGGCATTAAATGCCATTGTTAAAGGCAAGCCTATCCCACGGCCAGGAACTCCAGAATCATTCAAGGTTCTGATGCGAGAGCTTCAGTCGTTGTGTCTAGACATCGTTGCACACAAACTTGAAACGAATGAAGACGGCACCAGTCAGGACATTGAAGTTGATCTCATGGCTGATGTGGGTACGAGACGTACACCTTCACGTCCAACCTATGAATCATTGGCTAAGAGCGAGACAGAAGAAGTTGAAGAGTAATGACTGTCTTCTTCCTCTGAGATTTCTGCAACCAGCGCGTCCGTGAACTGGGGTTGGTTGCAGATTTACTCAGCGGGATTCAGCTTTTTGCCACTTGGTATTCGCTTGCTCAGCGCATTAGCTTATTCAGCACACTACACACCATAAGGTTAATCAACCATGCCAAAGGTCGAACAACGATTTGATTATGTAAAGATTGGGATTGCTTCTCCTGACAGAATTCGGCAGTGGGGAGAGCGAACACTGCCAAATGGTTTGGTGGTTGGTGAAGTAACGAAGCCTGAAACAATTAACTACAGGACGCTCAAGCCAGAGATGGATGGCTTATTTTGTGAGCGTATTTTTGGGCCAGCTAAAGATTGGGAATGTCATTGCGGTAAATACAAGCGAGTCCGACATCGAGGCATTGTTTGTGAGCGGTGCGGTGTTGAGGTGACCGAGTCTCGTGTGCGTCGCCACCGGATGGGGTTTATTAAGCTTGCCGCTCCCGTTACCCATGTTTGGTATCTCAAGGGAATTCCGAGCTACATGGCTATCTTGCTGGATATGCCGTTGAAAGATGTAGAGCAAATCGTCTACTTCAATGCTTATGTTGTCCTCGATCCTGGGAATGCGGATAACTTGAGCTATAAGCAGCTATTGACTGAAGACCAATGGATTGAAATTGAAGATCAGCTCTACAGCGAAGAGTCTAACCTCTCAGGAGTGGAGGTCGGTATCGGAGCAGAGGCCATCCAACGACTCTTAGAAGATCTGCAATTAGAAGAAGTTGCCGAAAAACTACGCGAGGAAATTTCAACCGCTAAAGGACAAAAGCGTGCGAAGTTGATCAAACGATTACGGGTGATTGACAACTTTATTGCGACTCAATCACAGCCGGATTGGATGGTTCTGAGTTCGATTCCGGTTATTCCTCCCGATTTGCGACCCATGGTTCAGCTGGATGGGGGAAGATTTGCAACCTCTGACTTGAATGATTTATATCGTCGAGTTATTAATCGGAATAATCGACTCGCAAGACTACAGGAAATTCTTGCGCCGGAAATCATTGTTCGAAATGAAAAGCGAATGCTCCAGGAAGCGGTCGATGCGCTGATTGATAATGGTCGTCGAGGTCGCACAGTTGTCGGAGCCAATAATCGTCCATTGAAATCCCTCAGTGACATTATTGAAGGGAAGCAAGGTC
This sequence comes from Leptolyngbyaceae cyanobacterium, assembly GCA_035285885.1. Taxonomy (GTDB): domain Bacteria; phylum Cyanobacteriota; class Cyanobacteriia; order CAKZMO01; family CAKZMO01; genus JBCCWF01. The sequence continues at coordinate 9,738 of JAYKJC010000045.1, forward strand.
GATTCAGACAAAACCTGCTAGGTAAACGGGTGGATTATTCTGGGCGTTCTGTCATTGTTGTTGGACCGAGGCTCAAGATTCATCAATGTGGATTGCCACGAGAGATGGCAATTGAGTTGTTTCAGCCGTTTGTGATTCATCGCTTGATTCGCCAAGGACTGGTGAATAACATCAAGGCCGCGAAGAAACTCATTCAACGCAATGATCCCAGTATTTGGGATGTGCTTGAAGAAGTGATTGATGGACACCCGGTTCTCTTAAACCGTGCTCCAACGTTGCACAGACTGGGAATTCAATCCTTTGAACCGATATTAGTTGAGGGGCGTGCCATTCAACTTCATCCTCTGGTTTGTCCAGCTTTTAACGCAGACTTTGATGGTGACCAGATGGCTGTTCATGTGCCACTGTCTCTTGAGGCTCAGGCTGAGGCAAGGCTGTTGATGCTAGCTTCGAACAATGTTCTTTCCCCTGCAACCGGGCGTCCAATTATCACGCCTAGCCAGGACATGGTGTTGGGGTGTTATTACCTCACCGTTGAGAACGCAAACGCAAAGCGGGGAGAAGGTCGGTACTTTGCGAGTTTTGATGATGCGATCATCGCCTACGAACAAGAGATGGTTGATTTGCATGCCTATATCTGGGTTCGATTCGATGGGCTCGTCGAAACTGATGGCGACGATGACAAAGTCGTAGAGGAGCAAAAAGCTGACGACGGAACGGTGACACGTGTATATAAGTTCCGTCGAGCCCGCCATGATCCAGAGGGCAAGCTCATTTCTCAATACATCCGAACCACGCCGGGGCGCATTATTTACAACAAGACAATTTACGATGCATTGATGACGTGATGAAATCTGGGTGAGGACTCTGTCAGTGTTGATTAGCCAAGATCTATTCATCAATACTCGTGCAGAGTCCTCATCGACAAAGACTCAGTCAAACACCTTCTTAGTCAAACAATTGAACTAACCTAATCAACCTAATCCAAGCGAAGAGTGTGTTCAGATTTTTATGTAGACGTGGGTTCGACTCGCATCCATATCAAAATCTAAATTAACTCTAAGTAACAAATAGATTCTAGAACTGCTGTAGAACAACTGCTAGAGGCCAAACGCGTAATCATGTCAGAGCAAAACTTAAGCCACAATCCTGAACAGCCATTTATTTTTCGCAACCGGGTAACGGATAAGAAGCAACTACGTAAGCTTATTGCCTGGGCATTTACGCATTATGGGACTGCGCGAACAGCCCAGATGGCTGACTTGCTTAAGGATATGGGTTTCAAATATGCCACTCGGGCAGGTGTCTCCATTAGTGTTGATGACTTGCAAGTGCCCCCTGTTAAACGCAATCTACTGGATGCAGCTGAAGAGGAGATCAAGCTGACTGAAAGTCGGTATACCCGTGGCGAGATTACTGAAGTTGAGCGTTTTCAAAAGGTCATTGATACCTGGAATGGAACGAGTGAGGAACTGAAAGATGAGGTTGTTCGCAATTTCAGAACAACCAATCCCTTAAACTCGGTTTATATGATGGCCTTCTCTGGAGCGCGAGGCAACATCTCTCAGGTTCGTCAGTTGGTTGGAATGAGGGGGCTGATGGCTGATCCTCAAGGGAAGATCATTGACTTGCCGATTAAGACCAATTTCCGTGAAGGATTAACGGTTACCGAGTATATTATTTCGTCGTATGGTGCTCGTAAGGGACTGGTGGATACGGCACTGAGGACGGCTGACTCGGGGTATCTAACTCGACGGTTGGTGGATGTTTCCCAGGATGTCATCATTCGGGAAATTGATTGTGGCACCGAGAGAGGGATTACGGTACGGAGTATGACAGATGGGGAGAAGGTTCTCATTCCTTTATCTGATCGTCTGCTCGGTCGTGTGCTAGCGAAAGACGTTATTCATCCTAAGACGAGAGAAGTTGTTGCCGCGCGAAATCAAGACTTGTCTGAAACGCTCGCGTCGGTGATTGGTGAGAGTGGGGTTGAGGAAGTCACGGTGCGATCGCCCCTAACCTGTGAAGCCAATCGAAGTGTCTGCCAGAAATGCTATGGCTGGAGTCTGGCCCATGCCCAGATGGTCGATTTGGGCGAAGCAGTCGGAATTATTGCTGCTCAATCCATTGGTGAGCCTGGCACCCAGCTCACGATGAGAACCTTCCATACAGGCGGGGTCTTTACAGGGGAAATCGCCCAACAACACCGATCACCGTTCGATGGGACGGTTAGCTTGCCTGCGGCAAAAGATTTGAGGGTTCGTCCATTCCGTACGCGCCACGGAGAAGACGCGCTGATCGCAGAGGCGAATCTAACTGTAACGGTTGATTCTGGATCGAAGAAAAAGCAGTTTTCGGTTGCCCAAGGATCGATTCTATTCGTCCATGACGGTGACATTGTGAAGCAAGGTCAAATTTTGTCTGAGATGCAGGCAATGGGACGGACACGGACGATCACTGAGAAAGCGACGAAAGACGTAGCAACAGACCTGGCAGGCGAAATCAAGTTTGCAGATCTGGTGCCAGAGGAGAAGAAAGACCGTCAGGGCAACACGACTCGCATTGCCCAACGAGGGGGACTGTTGTGGGTACTGTCGGGCGAAGTATATAACTTATTGCCTGGCGCTGAACCTGTTGTTAAGAACGGCGATCGCATCGAAGTTAACAGCATTTTGGCTGAAACCAAGCTATCCACTGAGAATGGTGGGGTGGTGCGTCTTCCCCAGGACACCGATGGCAAAGGAACCCGCGAGGTCGAGATCGTCACGGCTTCCGTCGTGCTTGACCAAGCTGAGGTTCGAGCAGAAAGCCATCAAGGGAAAGAACAATACATCATTGAAACGCAAAATAATCAGCGATTCTCATTGATTGCAACTCCAGGGACAAAAGTCGTCAACAATCAGGTTGTGGCTGAACTCATTGACGATCACTATCACACTCGCACCGGAGGAATTTTGAAGTATTCCGGTGTCGAAGTTGCAAAACGAGGTAAAGCGAAGCAAGGGTACGAGGTGATCAAGGGAGGCACCCTCCTGTGGATTCCTGAAGAGTCCCATGAAGTCAACAAAGACTTGTCACTTCTGATGGTTGAGGATGGTCAGTTCGTTGAAGCCGGAACAGAAGTTGTCAAAGATATTTTCTGCCAGAGCGGTGGAGTCGTTGAAGTCACTCAAAAGAATGACATTCTCCGAGAGATTGTGATCAAACCGGGTGAGCTTCACATGTCTGACAACCCCGAAGAAGACATGACGAAAGATGGCATGATCATCAATCCTGGGCAAGAAGTGATGGAGGGGTTGGTCGTAGAAGAGTTGCGGTATGTCGAATATGTTGAGACCCCTGAAGGGTCTGCATTATTGCTGCGACCGATTACTGAGTTTACGGTTCCTGACACACCGTCTGTGCCCAGTCAAGAGTCTGTTGGGGAACAAGCCAATCGTAAAATCAGCCTCCGAGCGATTCAGCGTCTTCCTTACAAGGATGGGGAGCGTGTCAAGTCTTCTAACGGGTTAGAACTGTTGAGAACTCAGCTCGTTTTTGAGATTGACGATGAATCCTCTCACCTGGCTGCGGATATTGAGCTGACCCCAGATGAAAATGACGAAGAAATTCTTCGTTTACAAATGGTGATTTTGGAAACACTGGTTATTCGGCGAGACATTACCGCGGATCAGACTCAAGGAAGCACAAAGACTCGGTTGCTCGTCAATGAAGGGGACCAGATTGCTCCAGGAGATGTTGTTGCCAGAACCGAAATTCAATGTAAAGAAGCAGGTGAAGTTCGAGGCATCCTAGAGGCAGGCGAACCCATCCGCCGGATTCTCGTTGTGCGAGAAGCGGATCAGTTCACTGTTGATACTCAAGGCAATGCGGCAACCGTTGAAGTTGGCGATCTGCTGGTGGCAGGTGCCGAAATTGCTCCGGGCATCAAGATTGAAGAATCAGGCCAGGTGGTTGAGGTTTCTGCCGATGCGGTGAAGCTCCGATTCGCTCGTCCCTATCGGGTATCCTCCGGTGCAGTGTTACACATTGATGATGGAGACTTGGTGCAACGGGGAGATAACCTCGTTCTGCTGGTCTTCGAACGTGCGAAAACGGGCGATATTATCCAGGGATTACCTCGAATTGAAGAATTGCTGGAGGCTCGGAAACCCAAAGAAGCATGTGTTCTTGCATCTCGACCCGGAACTGCGCAGGTTATCTATGGCGAAGATGAGACGGTCGAGGTCAAGGTGATTGAATCTGATGGCGTCGTTACGGAGTATCCGTTAGGGCCTGGGCAAAACGTCATTGTTGCAGATAGTCAGCAGGTGGCGGTGGCTGAGGCATTAACCGATGGTCCGGCGAATCCACACGAAATTTTGGACAGCTTCTTCCAATATCACCGGGACGTTGATGGGGTTCATGAAGCGGCGTTAATTAGTCTGGAGCAAGTTCAGACATTCCTTGTCAACGAAGTCCAGTCTGTTTACCAATCTCAGGGGATCGATATTTCTGACAAGCACATCGAAGTCATCGTGCGTCAAATGACCTCGAAGGCTCGCGTGGACGATGGCGGCGATACGACGATGCTGCCAGGTGAGTTGGTTGAGCTGTATCAAATTGAGCAGGTCAACAGCGCCATGTCGATTACGGGTGGAGCCCCCGCTGAATATACTCCTGTCTTGTTGGGAATTACAAAGGCGTCTTTGAACACAGATAGCTTTATTTCAGCAGCCAGTTTCCAGGAAACGACTCGTGTACTCACTGAGGCGGCCATCGAAGGCAAGTCAGATTGGTTGCGTGGTCTGAAGGAAAACGTGATCATCGGACGCTTGATTCCGGCAGGAACGGGATTCAATGCCTATGAGGAACCCGTTTCAGTCAATACAGAACCAACGTTTGACTCGGGACTCTTAGATGGCGATCTCGACTTAAAAGATGTTGTGCTAGACGACAATACTGCCCGAACCTATGAGTTGGAAGGAGGATTAGACACCTTCACTCAGGGCTCATCGCCGCGACGATCCTCCGCTGATGATGGCACTGAGTTGATTGGTGGCAGCTCAGACTATACAAGCTTCAGTGGGCGTCAAGCGCCAGGTTCTTCACCGTTTATCGATGATGGAACAGATTTGGGTGGTTTTGACCTGATTGATGACGACCAACGTGCTCAGGGCGACACTGATGATGAGGCGGATGCCTAGGGTTCATTGTCTGTCGCTCGTGGCGATCGCCCCTCTCCTCTGTCTGGGATGCCAGCAGGAAGTACGAAATATCGTTCCTTCCTCATCTACGGACTCATCTCAAACAGATGCACCAGGAGAGGCGATCGCCCCAAGCAATGGGTTTCCGCCTTCAGTCGATGTCATTGCTGTTGATGTGTCGGGAGGGCCCGGTACCTTCTAGCTGCACCTGATTTCAGCGGCACTGAACCATGGTTTCTCGCAACGGCCTTTGGGCCAAAACCTTAGCCCGTGGGGCGATAACGCCTCTACGGGTTAACGAGTTTAAAGATTCGCTCGGCCACAGTATCGTCAACAGGCGTAATGGAGAGACGATTGCCTCGACGCAGAATCAGCAAGTCATCGGTCTCAAATTCTTCTCGCAAGGTTGTTAATGATAAGTAGGTTGGAAAAGTCTCGACATACTCCAACGCAACGGTATACCAGCGAGGATTCTCAGGCGTTGATTTGGCATCGTAGTACTTGTTGGCGGGGTCAAACTGCGTCGGGTCGACAATGCCTAGCTTCGTTACCTTCATCAATCCTGCAATGCCAGGAGGTTTAGTGTTCGAGTGGTAGAAAAACGCCAAATCTCCAATTTTCATTTCTCGCATCAGGTTGCGAGCTTGATAGTTGCGAATGCCATCCCAAATCGTTTCACCTTCAGCTTTTAAATCGTCAATTCCATACACGTCGGGTTCAGATTTCATTAACCAGTAAGCCATAGGAGAATTTCAGTGGCGAATTTGTAGGACACTACATCGGCAGCGTCTTCAAAAATACCATGTCCGTTCATCCAGTGTTGCTGACGTTTGCGTTGAGTGAAACACGATTTACCTGTGATCAAATCGATCAGTGGTGAGACCCTAGACTTTTTCTCGTAATGCCTTGAGTTCACTAAGCACTAAACCCGGAGCATAGCCCAGGACATAGGCTCTGGAGCTATCCATAGACACATCAAGGGGACGAGGCATATCGAGCGGGACATCAGCCTGATGACAGCCCTGAATGACAACCGTGTCCAGGCCAAAGGCTTCGACCATCAAATGTCCAAACTGGTAGCGTGACAGCCGTTCTTTTCCTCCCAGGTGGAGAATGCCGTGAGCAGATTCTAGAGCCATGAGCAAGCCTTTCGCGGCGTCGCGCCCGCTGACAGGCGTACGTATTTCGTCGGTAAAGAGCTTGAGGTCATCGCCTGAGCGTAATCGGTTGAGAAAGCCCTGGAGAAAGCTGGGAGCGCTGTCTGCATAGCCGAACATGAGGGGCATGCGGCAGACCACACTTGCTGGATGCCGATCGAGCATTCGAACTTCAGCCTCAACTTTTTGCTCGCCGTAGTGATTGATGGGCGAAACGGGCGCTGTTTCTGAATAAGGGGGATGGAGACCATCAAACACAAAGTCAGTGGATGTGAACACGCAGGGAATGGCAGCATCTGCACAGAGTCCGGCAATAGTTGTAGGGACAGTCACGTTAATGGCGTAGGTTGATTCTGGGTTTTCGTGGCAGATGTGGGGACGAGCCTGGGCAGCCGTGTGGATGATGGCGTCGGGGGCGAGTTCTTGGATGAGCGATCGCACCGCTTCATAATCGGTGAGATCAGTTTTCAGCATCGTGACGCCCTCAATGGTCACGTCATTGGACTGATAGGTGCCATACACTTGCCAATCTGCCGTTGCCGCCTGACAGGTGTTCCACCCAAGAAATCCGCTGGCTCCAGTGATGAGTAGCTTTTTTGTGGGGTGCTGTTTCATAGGGCGATCGCCATTGGCCTCAAACGGAGTGACATCAAAACTCAGCCATCAAAACTCAGCCATCAAAACTAAAAATTCAAAACTGAAGATAGTGCATCAACCTTTCAACGGTCGCTGCCTTCAGGGAAAGCCGTTGTTGCATGTCTGCTATGTCTTGAAAGGGTTTCGATGCTCGATGATGGGTGATTTGTAAGGCGAGGGGAATGGTGATGCCGGGTATGTTCGAGAGTGTCGCAAGGGATGCCTGATTCGGGTTGACCTGGGTGGGCACACTCACCTCATCCACATCGTAGTAGTAGAACTTGAGAATCGGTTCTAAGGGCTGCACGTCTTCAACGGAAAGACTCAACGCTGCGGCTAAATCGTCAAGGCAATGGAACTGCACCCCAGCTTGATTGAGGGTAGCGAGCGATCGCCCCTGCCCTTCTGTAAGGATGGGGAGTCGTAACCAGTCGGCCACTGTAGCGCGGTTCACATCAATTTCAACGCCGAGGGAAGCGGCGATCGCCACTTCCTCAGGTGATTGCAGTCGATAGGTGGAGTCGTTTTGAATGCGCGATCGCACATTGTCAACGGTCGAGTTAGCGGTCGAGTTAACGGTCGAAGCAGCGGATGGGGATACTGAATTATTGGCTCCTTGAGGGTTCTCCTGCGTCATCAAAGGTGGATTGAAGTTATGGTCGAATTCATCCTGGGCCAATATCCCGTACCACAGTCCTTCAATGATGCTGGCAACTTGTGGAATATGAGTGAACCCAAGCAATAAATAGGCTACGCCCCAGCCTCGTTGTCCCAAATAGAATTTATGGAGTCCTGGCAAGAAGGCTCCAGAGAACGCGAGGGCGATCGCCACGCTCCGACGTTTCACCCCCATTGAAGACGGCTTGGGGACTCCAACAGACTGACCGCTAGAGTCTTGCACGGTGGAGCCTTTAGACGAGACAGACGATACGACAGAATTGAGAAAACGAGCAGGATTCACCAGATTCATCACAACCACCATTCATCGACAATGAAGCGTCTGTTCAGTCTGTAGTATCCATGCAGGAAGCTGCGTTATTCTGCCGTAGGATGGGAAAGCCCTGTGGGCATGACTTCGCTAGAGGGTTAGCGACCCATCGTTCGCGTAGCGTCTCCGAAGGAGTTAACCGTTGCTGTTGTTGGGTTTTGCCCTGCTCAACGCCAACCTACATCAGAACTTTTGTCAGTCAACCCGCTGAATGACACATTCACAGTAAGAGTTCGTATTGGAGTCCTTATAGAGTATCCCAACTTTTGAGAAGGCCACCCAATTGCCCCAGCCATTTTAGGCTTAAGACGAGTCTCAAATTAGGCTCAAGATGGGGCATGATGGCGCTTGACGTATTTCATCACCATCGGCTGCAACGTGAATAAAACTTCATTCTCCTGAGTCACTTTGTCGATGAGCGATCGCCGCCCCAGTGACTCCAGCACATTAATCAGATCAGATAAATTTACGTCTGCGTCAATGCCTTTGCGAAGTTGCGGCAGCGTGGTGGGGTTCCCCGTGGTTGCGAGCCAGCCCATCACCTTTTGCTCCAGGGATGATAACCGTCCAAACTGCTGCGTCAACAGGTGCGTAAAGTCGCCTAAGAACAACGTCCCCTGGTTCAAAAAGTCGGCTACGTTGCCGCCAAACAGTTCTTGAATGGTGGTGGCAATGATTTTGAGCGCCAGAGGATTACCCCGATAACTCATGATGAGTTCATCCCACAGTTCTGGATTGCTCAAGCCTTTTGCCTCTAGAATCGACCGGGCATCGTCTCCCAAGCCCTTAATTTTGAGCGATCGCACGGGATACGCATCGCCTTCGAGAACGGACACCTCTCGGGGTTTCTCCCAACTGGTGAGCAGAAAACAGCTCTGGTGGGGCGTTTCTGCCACACGGGTGATGAGGTCGCCATAGCCTTCATAGGAGGGCTGATATTGTCCGGCGAGTTCTCCACCTTGCAAAACGAGCTGCATGTCTTCAAGCACAATCAAGCAGCGATGTTTGGTGAGATAGGTGACCAGACAGTCGAGTTGAGCGTCGAGATGCTTCGGAGGTTCTCCACCCGGCTGAAGCACCGACAGCAAATCATTGAGGAAAACATCAACCGCCAACCCCGTTCGGAGCGATCGCCAAATCACATTCTCAAAGTCATCCGCCAGGTGAGTTGCGAGTTGAGCCGCGAGGGTCGTCTTACCAATGCCACCAATGCCCAGCAACGTGATCAAGCGACAGCGATCGCGCTGCACCCAGGTTTGGAGCTGCTGGAGTTCGGCTTCTCGACCATAAAAGACAGGAACATCTGGAATGCCGTAGGCAACCGGAGTGACGTGAGCAGACCGAGTTGTCGTGGATGTAGAAGGCGCAGGAGACTCATCTGCACGATCAGAAGATTCTGAAGAAGGGGCACTGGGATGTTCAGCTCGTGCATCGCTCCCTTCGGGTTGCAGCCGATAGCCCGCACTTTCAAGCAGGGGAGGCACGCGACTCCAGTCTTTCACCTTAATCGTGTCGCTACCCTGTTGAATCAAGAGTTCTTCGATATAGCGATACAGCCCTTTAGACAAATAGTTGCGAACCGTGTCTCCCGCCACATGGA
>JAYKJC010000046.1:0-12523 GCA_035285885.1 Leptolyngbyaceae cyanobacterium
CGATTGCAGTGGTTTTCATTTCGGTATCTGCATCTGTATACCTCCAGTGAAACCATTCTTGATTTTCTCCAGAACCCCGTAGATACGTTTCGAGGAGGCCGAGAGTTTAGCGTGACCCCTAGTGGGTATATGCCCAAGTACAATCCCAATCCCCTCGATGTAGAAGAAGACGTGGCGGAGCATGTTGATATTGTTCGAGATAAAGAATTTGAAATTTCTGAAATTAACCAGCGATCGCTCGAAGCGATTCAAGCTCTGGCAGAAAAACACGAGTTTGATGTGTATTTCGTTTCCAGTCCGTTTTATGAAAAGCTGTATAGTCAACCTAAGTTTCGCCGCTATTTTCGCAAGGTGCGACGAGGTTTAAGGGATTTTACTCGGTCGAGCGATCGCCTCCATGTGGTGATGGATGAGCCGTTGACCTTTGACAAACATCAAATGGAAAATGTGGATCACCTGATTAAATCTGCGGCAGAGATCTATACGCAGCAAGTGGGGGAGCAACTCCGTGAAGAGGAGGCTGATCGATAAACATCACCTGACACGACTTGGCACAGTTTACGAAGAAAAGAGGGTTTTTGGCGCGCAACGCACAACCAAAACCCTCTTTTTTCTGGTTCCCTGACTCTGGCAGGGAACCGCTTCGGGAGCCTCTGGTTCAATTTGAACGGGAGCCAGAGGCTCTCGCGGGCATTCCCAGCGAGACGTTGGGAACAAGGAATAACCCCTCTTTTCTTCCTTACAATTGGAGAAGTTTGCAAGTCGTGACCTTATTGGAAAATTATTGAATTGGAAAACTATTGAAAAATATGAGTGAATATATCGGGCGATCGCCACAGCAGATACGCAACAGAACCAAACAAGGCTGTATTAAAGCCCACTAAACTATAGCCAATGAACATCAGCAGTCCGTCAGTTTCTAGGGTGGCGATCGCCAGTACCAAAATGCCCACCGTAGGAATGGGATTGGTAAACGGAATCGGCGTCATCAGCAACAGTGTTAACCAGGCGATGCACGCTCCGTTGACTTGCCAAACATGAGAACTCTGAGCAAAACGTAGCCAGCGAGGCTTGGCGATTTTCTCTAATAGTCCCGTGAGCCGCCGCAGGTTCTTCAAAAGCTGCAAGACGAAAGCTTTGGGAAACTGAAACGCGGCAATTCGACGGGGGAGCCAGGGAATTCGCCGCCCGATGGCCATTTGCACAGCGAGCAAGAGGGAGGCTGATCCCAAGATGGTTGTAAATCCTGGCGGCATAGGAAATAAGAAAGGTAAGGCCAGTAAACCGATAACCAGGCAAAACCCTCGTTCCGCTGTTTCTGTGAGAATGTCTGCGAGCGTTAGCGGATGCTCGGCCAGCTTTTCAAGTAAGGCGGTCAAATCGCGAGAAAATCGGAGGTGCATGGGCGATCGCTCCTATAAACCGAAAAAGACAATAATGAGTGGCGGGGTGACGAGCACCATCAGCATATTGAGGGGCGTACCGACCTTGAGAAAATCGGTGAATCGGTAGCCCCCAGGCCCATACACCATCGTGTTGGTTTGGTAGCCAATGGGGGTCATAAAACTATTGGACGCCGCAAAGGTCACTGTAAACATAAAGGCGTAAGGGTTGAGACTGAGGGATTCTGCCACTTTGACGGCGATGGGCAATAACAAAACCACAGAGGCATTGTTGGATAATATTTCGGTAATTAGAGAGGTTACCAGGAAAAAAATCGTCAGCAGCGCGTATCCAGAGAGAGAGCCGCCCAGTGACACGAGGCCGTCTGCAAGCCACTGGGTTGCACCCGATTTCTCCATGGCAATGCCCAGGGGAATGAGTCCTGCCAGGAGGAAGATGATGTCCCACCGTACTGCACTGTAGAGTTCACCTGGCTTGAGGCATCCCGTGAGGAGCATCAGTACGACGCCAATCCAGGCGCTGATGAGAATGGGAAGCCAGTCCAACGCGGCCAGAGCCACAACCGCCAGGAGAATGGCAATGGCGATCGCCGCCTTATCTCGACGCAAAATCTCTAAATCCCGCTGCTCTGTCACCACCAGTCCGGGATGAGTTTGAAAGCCTAAGAGGCTCTGCTTGGGGCCTTGCACCAGTAACACATCGCCAAAATGGAGCGGCACCCTACCGAGGCGATCGCGCACGACGGCTTGTCCCTGCTGAATGGCGAGAACCGTTGCATTGTATCGCTGTCGGAATCGACTTTCTTTCAACGTCGATCCCACCAGTTCTGAGTTGGGTAAGAGCAGAACTTCGGCAATCCCTTCTTCTTGGGAAGTGAGAACTGGGGCGGATGAGGATTGTCCAAACTCTACATCGGGGAGAATTTCGATGCCTTGTTCGTCCTTGATTCTTAACAGGCATTCAGGGCGCGATCGCACAATCAGAATGTCCCCGGCCAGAAGCATCTTATTGGCAAGGGGTTGAGAAAAATGAGTATCATTTCGAACCAATTCCAACACGTCCATGTCAAACTTGCGCTGAAGCTGGCTGGACTGTAATGATTCCCCAACCAGGCTTGACCCAGGAGGGATCACGATTTCACTGATGTAGTTGCCGAGCCCATAGCGTTGTAGAGCTGGAGCATCATTGGCTGATGGACGATTCGGCAACCATCGCGGAGCAATGAAGGCCAGATAGATGAGTCCAATGACGCACGTCACGACTCCTAGAGCTGTGAATTGAAACAAGCTGAAGGGTTCATAGCCCAGTTGTTCCGATAATCCACTGGCGAGAACATTTGTAGACGTACCAATGACGGTAATCATTCCGCCTAATACCGTAATGTAAGAGAGCGGCATCAACAACTTTGAGGGAGAAATTTTCTGCTTGCGGCACCAGTCCTCGACGATGGGTAAGAAAACTGCAACCACAGCCGTATTATTGATGAACCCTGAAATCGGAGCCACGATCGCCCCCATCACCATAATTTGCTGGGGAATGCGAGTGCCACCCCACGCTAGCAACCCGTTACTGACGACCTGAACTGCCCCTGTGCGGGCAATCCCGGCACTGAGAATAAACATCGCCAGCACGGTGATCGTCGCGGAGTTGCTAAATCCTGAAATGCCCTCCTCAGGGGTGACGAGGCCAGTGGTCATCAGAGCAACCATCACGACGATAGCAGTGACATCGGCAGGAAACCATTCGCCTACAAAGCAAACGAGCGCTAAACCCACGATTCCCAAGGTCAGAATAATGGTCATCGGCTTGTCTCCTGAGATTCTTCAAGGGATACCAGAACGGAAGAATGAACAGCAGGGTCAATCAACGACTGAGTAGAAGGGGGCTTTGTTTCGTTGTAGATCCAGTGCAAACTTGTCGCCAATGCAGTGATGCCCCCCAACGCTAACGAGATAAAAAATGGCCAGGGACTTTTGAGCCATTCAATCATGGCCTCAGATACCTTTTTCATTCGAATCCATCCTTGATGGAAGAGTGAACGTTAATGAGTAAAATTACGGCACTATGCGCGTTGGTTAAGTACAGTTGTGTGGGGAACGCGCACCCCACACAACTGTTTTTGGGCGTGGCTGAATTTAGATATGAAATTGGATTTTGTCATATGTGAATCGACTTCTGTAGGGGCATGGCATTGCCATGCTCCTACGGAAATCATTCCTTGAATCAGCAACACCCTGTTTTTGTTTTCGGCTTCCCTGACTCTGGTAGGGAGCCGTTGCGGGAGCCTCTGGCTCCAATTTAAGCGGGAGCCAGAGGCTCTCGCGGGCATTCCCAGCGAGGCGCTGGGAACAAGGAAATCTGTGGCAGAGATCTGTATGCAGCAAGTGGGGGATCAACTCCGTGAAGAGGCGGCTGAGCGCTAATTTATCCGTCAGCGGGGGAGAACAACACCATTGAGCAGTTCAGTTTTTGAATGATGGAGGTGGCCCAGTCGCTGGTAATCAACCCCTTGGCCGGATGCACATCCATGGCGTTCAGGATGACGAGATCAGCGTGTTGGGCTGTTCTCAATATGGCGGTGCGAATATCGGAGGTGGCGATCGCCTTAATCTTGACCTGTGCGAGAGGATGATCCGGATCCGTATCAGCTTTGGCGGATAAGCCAATCTGTTCAGAGAGGTGGTGCCGGATATCTTCTTGCCTGTTTTCTGAAGTGGATGGATCGACGAGATACATGACGGTCACTGTGCCGTGGTTGGCGGTTGCGAGAGACTGGGCAAAGGAGATGAGATGCAAGGTATGAGGTAAGATATCCCATACGGGCACCAGAATGCGCGTTAGAGCACTGGGAGAAGTCAATAGTCGCATCACCGCGACAGAACAGGGACTCGTGCGAAATACCTGATCAATCACGTTGCCGAGCAATCGGGCTTGCAGGGTGGTGATGTCGCCGTATCCCATCAGCACCAGATCGGCATCTTGCTCACGGGCGGCATAGCTGATGCCCAGTGCCACATCCTGGTCAATCCGCAGAATCGGATGCACGTGTACCCCTTGAGCGAGGGTGCTTTCGACCGCATGTTTAAGTACTGAACGGGTGCGCCGCAGCACGACGGAAAATTCTGGGTCATTCAGGGCGGAACTGGGATGGGCGATCGCCAATGGCATCACCCGTCCGTGACACGACTGCACGAGTAATGCTGCCATCTCAATCAGATGAGGTTCTGTCGCTGGGTTGTAGACAGGCACCATCACCGTCATCGCTGGATTCGGCTGCACGGTCGGATAATCTTCTAGACGAGCGACCTGCTTCGGTTCCAGGCCACCGTCTCGTTCGGGCAAGGGCAGCTGACTGGCAAATCGTTGCGTCAGCACCGGGCCGAGCACCGACGTGACCAGCATCAACACAATCACGCTATTGAACACTTCTTCAGTAAGCAGCCCGACCTGAAATCCAACCAGGGTGGCCGCCAGGGTGGCCGCCACCTGAGGCAACGACAGCGACCCCATCGTCATCGCTTCAGTCCAACTGTAGTGATGCACGGCTTTTATGACAAACGCAGCCAGAAACTTACTGCCAATTAACCCCACAACGATGGCCGCAACGAGGGCAAAATCACTTCCCAACGTCTGAATGAAGACAGGAATATTAATTAGCAGCCCCATCGCCACAAAAAAGAAGGGAATAAAGAGGACGCCTCCCACAAACTCTACCTTTTCTTTGACAGCGCCTCGACCGAGCACATCATTTACCGCCAGACCCGCCAAGAAGGCCCCAACAATATTCTCAATGTGAATCACCTGAGCGCCCACTGAGGCCAGGAATAGCGCCAGTAAGATAAAGAGAAATTGGTTCCCTTCTTCATTTCCAGTGCGTCGAAAGTATTCCTTGCCCAGCCAGTCCAGGCCATACAGCACGGCGGCTGAATAGATGGCCAGGGAGCCCAACTGGATGGGGAGGCTAAACCAGGAAAATTCTCCCTGATGAATGGACACACATACCGCTAAGACGAGCAGGGCTCCAATGTCGGTAAAGATGGTGGCTCCCACGGTGACAGTGATGGCTTCGTTGCGGGCAATCCCTAATCGCTGCACGAGCGGGTAGGCGAGCAGCGTATGAGACGCCAGTAAGGAACCGATCAGAATCGAGGCATTTAACCCAAATCCGAAGGCAAGACCCAGCAGTGTGCCTGTCGTGAGGGGAATCAGAAAGGTTGCTACTCCGAAGCTGAGAGAACGATTGCGAGTCCGGCGAAAGGCTCGCATGTCGATTTCCAGTCCCGCCACAAACATCAAATAGATTTTTCCAATATCTGAGAGGAGTTTGATGGTTTCGCTATCGGGACTCAAGAGTCCGAGTCCGTGGGGGCCGAGAGCCACACCCGCCAGCAGCAAGCCGACCAACCCTGGCAGCTTCAACCGTTCAATGAGCGGCGGAACAGTCACGCTTGCAAAGAGCAAAATCGTGAAGGATGCAATCGGGTTGTCGGCGACCCAGGCAGTGAAATTCTCCATAGACTCAGACTCCTTGGCGGGAAATAGCACTATGTGCGTTGGTTCAGTACAGTTGTGTGGGGGCACAGCGCACCCCACACAACTTTTTTTGTGCTTAACGCGGTTGCAAACCGCTGTAAGCGATGTGGGACTGATTTGATTCTTGTACAAATTGGGGAAGAATGCCCGAATTTACACCCCTTTCTGAACACGCCCACGCGGCTTGCGCCTTGAACTACGGAGAACCAGTTTCTCAAGCTCAACCCAAACAAACACAAGGGCACTGAACCCAAAACAAATCAGCAGTTCAAGTCCACTGAGGGGATACAGGCCAAAAAATTGTTGGAACACCGGAACATAGACCAGCAGCAGTTGCAGCATGGTGGTTAAGAGGACGGAGCCTAAGACATACGGGTTGGAAAAAGGATTGAGTTGCCAGGTGAGTTGGGTATCTGATCGGACGGCCATAGCGTGCCCCATCTGGGCCAGACAGAGGGTGGTGAAGACCATGGTTTTCCAGGTATTCGGATCACCTGCGTAGCCACTGGCGTGGGTATGGGAATACGCCCACACCATGAGAGCGATGGTAAGAACAGACAGCACCACTCCAATCCTGATCATGTAAGCCCCCATGCCCCGCGCAAAAATACTCTCTCGGGGATTGTAGGGGGGACGATGCATGACATCGGGTTCTGCGGGTTCCATGGCCAGGGCGAGGGCGGGCAAGCCGTCGGTCACCAGGTTCATCCAGAGAATTTGCAGTGGAGAAAGCGGCACGCCCCCCAGGCCAATCAGTGGTGCAGCGGCAATGGTCAACACTTCTCCAATGTTGCTGCCCAGGATGTATTTGATGAAGCGGCGAATGTTGTCGTAGACCACCCGCCCCTCTTCTGTCGCGGCGACGATGGTGGCGAAGTTGTCGTCGAGTAAGACCATGTCGCTGGCTTCCTTACTCACATCGGTGCCGGTGATGCCCATGGCAATGCCGATATCCGCCTGTTTGAGGGCTGGGGCATCGTTCACCCCGTCTCCGGTCATCGCAATGAATTCTCCCTGGCGCTGGAGTGCTTGCACAATGCGGAGCTTATGTTCTGGGGCGACTCTGGCGTAGACGCTGACGTGAGCTACCTGTTGATCCAGGTCGGATGCGGTCATCCCTTCTAGCTGCTTTCCAGTCAGAAAGGTGTCTTGGGGAGTGCTGATGCCCAGCTCTTGGGCGATCGCCTGAGCCGTGAGGGGATGGTCGCCCGTAATCATGACTGGACGAACTCCAGCCTGACGACATTCTGCCACGGCAGCTTTCACCTCCGGTCGTGGCGCGTCCAGCATCCCCACGAGGCCGAGCCAGGTCAGTTCCTGTTCTGCGGCTTCGAGCTGATCGTCATCGGGGGGGTGGCTCAAGCCCCGCATGGCTAGGCCGAGAACCCGGAGTCCCCGTTGCGCCATCTCATCGTTGTTCTGAAGAATGCGATCGCGCTGGTCTGCACTGAGGGCCTTAACAGCATCGCCCCATTGGATGTGCGTACACTGTTCCAGCACTAGTTCAGGGGAGCCTTTGGTCAGAAGGAGATAAGGCGTGGGGGGGTGGTGAGGCAGTTGGGTAATGGGGGAGTGGGGGAGGGGAGCGGTACAGAGCACACTCATGCGTTTCCGTTCAGAAGAGAAAGGAATTTCTGCAATGCGCGGATAGGATTGGGCGATCGCCGATTTCTCGATTCCTCCTTTGGCAGCAAGGGTGAGCAGTGCGCCTTCGGTCGGGTCACCCAGGAGCGTCCACAAACTGCCTTCACGGTTGA
The DNA here is from genome assembly GCA_035285885.1 of Leptolyngbyaceae cyanobacterium. GTDB lineage: Bacteria > Cyanobacteriota > Cyanobacteriia > CAKZMO01 > CAKZMO01 > JBCCWF01. The sequence goes on from JAYKJC010000046.1 coordinate 7,695, forward strand.
GGGTGGCGTCGTTGCAGAGGGCGCAGGTCAGCAGCAGATTCATCAATGTTGGATAGAGGGTGGCGATCGCCGGACGATCGTCGATCCAAAATGACCCCTCAGGACTGTAGCCTTCTCCTGTCACGCCAAAGGTGTTCTCACCCGTGTGGAGTTCGCGCACCAGCATCTTATTTTGGGTGAGGGTTCCGGTTTTGTCAGAACAAATCGTCGTGACAGACCCCAGGGTTTCGACTGCGGGAAGCTTACGGATGAGGGCATTGCGGCGCACCATGCGCTGGGTGCCCAACGCCAAAGTAACGGTAATCACTGCGGGTAAGCCTTCTGGCACCACAGCCACGGCCATGCTGAGGGATACCTCCAGCAGGTCGTCAAAGAGACTCAGGTTGCCCGTGCGGATCAGTCCGCCCACTACCACCAGGCCGACCAGAATCATGGCTCCGGTCACCAGGACGTTGCCCAGTTGCGCCATGCGCTGCTGTAGAGGCGTGGGGTCTGACTCTACATTTTGAAGAAGCGAGGCGATGCGCCCCAGTTCCGTTTGCATGCCCGTGTCGGTCACCAGCACCGTCGCCCGTCCCTGGATCACCTCCGTGCCTTGAAAGACCCGGTTGAGGCGATCGCCCAACGCTGCATCTGCGGGCAGCACCATTCCAGCTCGTTTGTTCACCGCTTCGGCTTCCCCGGTAAGGGCTGATTCTCGTATTTGGAGATTTGAGGCATCCAGCAACAGACCATCGGCGGCCACCTGGCCCCCAGCTTCCAGCAGCATCACATCCCCTGGCACCAGTTCCTTGGCCGAGAGTTCTTGCTCGCGTCCATTGCGAACGGCACGAATGCGAGGAGATGAGAGGCGTTTGAGGGCAGCCAGAGCCTTCTCCGCGCGACTTTCTTGCAAATAGCCCAACACGCCATTCAAAATGACAATGGCAAAAATGGCGATCGCATCCTTAGGGAACGTGCGATCCATTAAATCCAGCACCGCCGAGACAATGGCCACCACAATCAGCATGATCAGCATGATGTTCTTAAACTGATCCAGCACAATTTCCCAGGTGTTGCGTCCGGCGGCTTCAACCAGTTCGTTCGCGCCATAGTGTTCGAGGCGTTCTGATGCCTGATGTTCCGTGAGTCCGGTGGTGCGATCGCTGTGGAGCTGGGCGATCGCCTCCTCCGGTGACAGTGTGTGCCATACAGCCGATGTAGGCAGAGATTCAGACAGAGAGTGCGAAGCGTTAGAGGTGGGCGATCGCAGCAGCATAGAAGAAGCTCCGAGAGGATAAAGAGAGTGAAGAAATTACACACCTGATCATAGAGCCTCGACGTGGGTTTTGGCACTATCTTTTAGTGTTAATTTTTTTCTATACTGTCAGACCCATTGGCCACAAAGCGCTTATCTTAGAATTTAGGGATTTGCGGGATCGTTGAGCGGTGTGCAAATGGCTTAAGCACAGGCAAAGGGCTTAAGCCCCTTGTTTACGGGTTGATTTTGTACTTGATCCATTAGCAACCGCTATATTTTCTTGCTTATTCCTGAGAAGGCTTTATGATGCTAGGTTCTGGTATCCCGAAGACTATGACCCATGCCCTTTTTGTTCCCTCTCGTCTGGTCGGTCGTGAACCTGAATTGGATCAGATCAACCAGATTCTTTCTCAAGATGGTGATTTTTTGTTGGTGGGTGTTCCTGGAACAGGGCGACGGACGCTTTTGCGTGAGGCGGCTCGGGTCAGCCATGCCCGTATGATCGACATTGATTGTCTACGCAGCACCAACGCCAGCCAGTTTCTCAGGCTGTTGTCCACCAGTATCACAACTCAGTTCTCAACCCCAGAAGAAGCGGCACTCCTGCAAACCTGGAGCCTTGATCATCCAGTGACCCTGGAATTGACCCCCGATGAAAACGTTCGGATGACCTGGCAAACCCCCGCCGGAAAAGAATGGCCAATCTTTGAAGCCCTGCTGACCTTACCTCAGTTCATGTCAGAGCAGCTCAATTGCCGAGTTATTATCGTATTTCAAAACTTTCCGCATATCCGCTCCTGGGATCGACAAGGAAAGTGGGAAACGTATCTGAGAGAGGAAATCCAACACCACAATCGAGTCAGCTATGCGCTGGTTGCGACTGTGGCAGAACCGTGGGTATATGCCAGTGGGCTGGAGGTTATCCATCTATTGCCGCTGAGCGATGAGGTGATGGAACAGTGGATTGGGGAAACGATGGCGGCTCACGACCTTCAGTTCAACCCCGACGATGGGGCGATCGCCCTTTTTCTCCGCTACGTACAGGGGCACTTTGGAGATGCGATCGCCCTTGCCCGCCGCATTTGGCTCGACTATCATGCCTACGATTATTCAGCCCCAACCCTGTGTGCCCACCACATTCACCGCAGCATGCTTGCACTGGTCGGCGATCTGTCCGTCACCTTTGAGGCGTTGGTAATGCTGCTGCCCTCTAGTCAGGTTCGTGTACTGGAAAGCCTCGCCCTTGACCCCACAGAAAGTCCCCAGTCGCGGGAGTATATTAAAAAACATCAGCTTTCGAGAGGGGGCGGCCTCCAGGGTGCCCTCAACAGCCTGGAGCAGAAAGGACTGATCTATGGTCCGAAGTTTGGCTATCGAATTGCGTTGCCTTTTTTTAACTTTTGGCTGCAACAGCGCTTGAAATAATGGCGATCGCAAACGCTTTCCTGGAAACCGGAGTGAATGGAGTGTAGCTGTGTGGGTAACGCGTAGACTGTCTCGTCTTACTTTACGTTTAGTAATTTACGTTTAGTAATCAGTTGCCCCATTCCACCTATTCCTTGCTAGCCTGGAGAAGCTTCTCTGAAGAACCTAAGGAGGTCCCATGGCTGAGTCGGTAACAATCTCTACACACATTCGGGTTTAATCGGCAAGGTCAGAGGTCGCTTCTTTCTGGAGCATTCTTACATCCCCTCTCAGAGCCTTGCCCTGCAAGTATTTCTTTGAGGATAAGACATTGAATTTAAGTACGTTTGGCTGGTGCCCAGGCAGCAGCTTCGATTTAGCGTTTGCACCTTTTAGGCAAGCGGGGTTTGTCGCGGCTCGGGTGATCTCAGAGCATCGTGGTACTTATCGTATTTACATGGAAACAGGTGAGGCCGATGCCCAGGTCACCGGGCATTTTCGGCATCAGGCAGAAGACTCCTTGATGTTTCCAGCAGTTGGCGATTGGGTTGTGGCTGAGCCCCACGGGGAGAACAGCCCGGCCACCATTCATCAGGTCTTGCCTCGCACGAGTCAGTTTGTGCGCAAGGCGGCTGGATCTGCGACAGAAGGTCAAATCGTGGCCGCGAACATTGATACGGTGTTTCTCATGTCGGGACTGGATGGGGACTTTAACGTCCGTCGCATTGAGCGGTATTTGGTGACGGCGTGGGAGAGTGGTGCTCGTCCCGTTGTCATTTTGAATAAGGCGGATAGGTGTGCGGATGTAGATGGGGCGATCGCCCACGTCGAATCCATTGCCATTGGGGTGCCTGTGCATTCGATGAGTGCCACGACCGGACAAGGGATCGAACAGCTCGATTCTTACTTGCTGCCTGGGAAGACGGTGGCGCTGATTGGTTCCTCAGGTGTGGGTAAGTCTACCTTGACGAACGATTTGCTGGGACAGCACCAGCAAGCCACCCAGGCCGTGAGGGCTGATGATAGTCGAGGGCGGCATACCACCACCCACCGTCAGCTTTTGCCACTGCCGTCGGGTGCCTTACTTATCGATACTCCAGGGATGCGCGAACTCCAACTCTGGAGCGCGGGTTCCGGCTTACAGGAAACCTTTGGGGATATCGAAGCCCTGGCGGAGAACTGTAAGTTTTGTGACTGTCAGCACGAGATGGAGCCAGGATGTGCCGTGCAGGGGGCGATCGCCCTGGGCACCCTCGATCCACGACGACTCCAGAGCTATCAAAAGCTCCAGCGAGAGCACCAATGGATTGAAGAACGGCAGGATATCCATGCCCGAAACAACACGAAACGGAGGTGGAAGCAGATGACCAAAACGATGCGTCAGCAAAATAAGCACCTTCGGTAGTTTGAGTTGCTTTAAAGATGTCGTCGTAATATTCTGAAAGCCTCTTCGTCAGATTCTATCGGACGGTGAGGCTTTTCTGTTCACGATGCTGAGCACGTGGCAACAGGGCGATCGCCCCTCTACTCACTCAACTAAAAACTATGGAACTTCTAACCTTCACTCTCATCTCACTCGGATTTATCATGATTCCTGGTCCGAATGTGCTGGTTATCCTATCTACTAGCATTGCTCACGGAATCAGGCGGGGCATTCAAACGGCAGTGGGCATTAACTTAGCGATGATTATTCAACTGTGTATCGCAGCGGTGGGAACCACCTGGTTTGTCGCTACCCTGACCCAGGGCTTGATTTGGCTGAAATGGATGGGGGTGGCGTATTTACTCTACCTGGGTGTAACTCAACTCTTTTTCACCCTCTCCTCCAAATCACCGGAAAAACAAATCACCGCACTCGGATCATTCCAACGGGGGTTCTGGGTATCTCTGACTAACCCCAAAACGATCTTATTCTTTAGTGCGTTTTTGCCCCAATTTGCAGTTCAGTCAGCGTCTTATTTTTCTCAGATCATCCTACTGTCGTTTATATTCTGGGCGATCGCCGCTGTTGTGAACTGTAGCTATGTGGTTCTGTCAAGTCGGTTGAGTTCTCTAGTGAAAAGTAAGCACCTACCCAAAGTGCAGTCAGGGGTGAGTGGAGTGCTGTATGTCGGGGCAGGGGCAGCGCTGGCCACCGCTAAGACTGGACAATGATGCTAACGCTGCCTCCTGATCACGATGCTTG
>JAYKJC010000047.1:0-4925 GCA_035285885.1 Leptolyngbyaceae cyanobacterium
TAGACGGTGCGTTGGTCGATACGGCCTTGGGGCTCAACGCCTACATTGGTGAGCTGGATCAGGCGAAAGCACTGATGAGCAACGTAGCTTAAGTGTTGGGCGTTTTTGGGGAAGAGTCTTTTCCTGGCGGCAACTCGGAATGATTTAGCAAAACCCTTCAAAACCCGTTACGTTTGACCAAATCGTAGATTTATAGCGGTGTGCAAATGAGTTAAGCACAGGCAAGGGGCTTAAGCCCCTTGTTCACGGGTTGATTTTGTACTTGACCCATTAGCAAACCGCTATAGGTTGTGGTTGACGTAAGGAAACCCAACACTGCCGTTAAAATCTGACTAGCCCTAAAATCGCAAACAGGAGTTCCGCTCCCGGATTATCTCGGTCAGCGCTTTGCAGGGTTGACGTTTGCAAGCTAATGACGGCTGATGAAACCCGAGGATATGCCTTGAGACGATGGCTAGGATACGTTGAGTTCAAAAGCTCATCTACCCGTACAGTCGGAAGGCCCCGATGATGCGGCGGATGGCAGATCGTAGAAGGCTAAGCGACACTATCACGAGTCAATTGCTTCAGCGGAATCTGAATCCGAAACTCGGTTCCCTGCCCCAGGATCGAGAAGCATTCCAAGGTTCCTCGATGACGTTCGGCTACAATCTGATAGCTGATCGACAACCCCATTCCGGTTCCTTTGCCCACAGGCTTAGTTGTAAAGAAAGGATCAAAGATTCGTCGTTGGACATCTAATCGGATGCCAGCTCCATTATCGGCGATCGCAATTTCCACCCACTGATCATTCACCAATGATGTTTGCAGCCGAATTTGCCCTGGATGGTCGAGACATTCTTGGTAGGTTTTGGTTGCTGCTATGTCATCCAACGTATCAATGGCATTCGCCAAAATATTCATAAATACCTGATTGAGCAATCCAGGGTAGCACTCGACCTCGGGTAATGCATCGTAGTTTTTCAGGACTTGAATCTCAGGCCGTGTAGAACAGGGTTTGAGGCGATGCTGCAAAATCATAAGGGTACTGTCCAGTCCTTCATGAATATCAACAGCTTTGATGGCGGCCTCATTCAGTCGGGAGAAAATACGCAGCGCAAGGACAATTTCACGGATGCGATCGCTCCCAATTTCCATTGAGGCAAGGGTTTTAGGCAAATCGTTTTGAATGAATGTGAGGTCAATGTGCTCGATTGCTGACTGAATTTCACGATTTGGCTCTGGGTAATGGTGCTGATAGAGGTTCACCAATTTCATCAAGTCTTGGGCATAGGTTTGCACATGAGACAAATTGCCGTGAATAAACGTGACGGGGTTGTTGATTTCGTGAGCAACCCCAGCAACCAGTTGCCCCAGACTCGACATTTTTGCGCTTTGGAGCATTTGAGATTGGGTTTTTTGTAGTTCAGCCAGCGTGCACTCCAATTCACTGGCTTGGTGTCGATAGCGTTCTTCTGAATCTCGCAATTGCTGATACTGATATTTGATCAAATTTTCTGCCCACCGAACAAAGAGAAACAGAATGACATACAGCGTCGTCAGGATCAGCAAATTAGCCACCACAATATTGCGCCAAGACTCTCTAATCTGCTGGAGCAGAGGAGTGACATCTGTATACAGTTCAAACACTCCAACAACATCTCCTTCCGAGCCATTCAAGCGGATGGGAATATAGCTAGAGAATAAATCGCGTTCTCTGAGACTTGTTCGTAATGCCATGAACACGTCGTGATGGTTTAGTTGGCTAACCACGGCCCCTGATTTTGCAGACCTAAACCCAGATGATTGACTCTTATCTACACCGATCTCAGAGATCTCAGTTGAGAAAACAGTGCGTCCCTCAAGATCAAATATTTTGATTTTGACAATCGACAACCCAGCAAAGTTGGTCAAAACATCGCTCTGTAGTTTTTGAACTCTAGGGTCTGATGCTAAAGCCTCGTTACTTAGCTGTTGAGTTGAGGAAAGCAGTGAACCATAGTCTTTGTAGTTTTTTAAGATAATATGACCAAGCAAGCGTGCTAGGGCTGTATTGTTTGCCTCAGCAGAAACAGCTAGATTACGGATTTCTTGTTGATAGGAAAACCAAACCAGTGAGCCTGTTGCCAGAATAAAGGTGCTGAGGCTGATAATCGAAAAATCACGAAGGAGCGTAACACGATTTGAGGAGACTGGATTATAAAATCGCATAAATTGAACAAACTATATAGCCAATTTACTGAATTGAGGGATTGTATTGACTTGCATTGAGTTCTGTAGATCTCAGTACAGGACAAAAGCTTGGAAAAATAAGCTTTCCATGCTTAGCAATCGAAGATAAAACTCCAGGTTATAGGCTCCTCTTGGTTGCACATTAATTAGTTGCTCATTAAAGAGTCCGGTACGCTCAAATACTCGAGTTGGACTCAACATCAGTGGTAACCGTCCCCTGAGCGGAGTCGTTGGCGCTAGCCTCTCCATCGGAGTTAGGGGACTTTGTGCATCGGTTTTGGCTTTCTCCCTTTTGGAGACGTAAGAACGAACGACTTCGCTCAGCCAGCATGACTTCTGGGACGGTTACCATCAGTGAAGGTGAATCAAGAAAAGACCATAACAGCATAGCTAAAACAGGGGCTTTATGCCGCTGCTCCCGAGAGACTGTGCTAAGGTTATTGTTCCCTTCAACCACAGCAACGTAGTCAGCATCAGCTAATGTGCAGTTGGATACATGGTCGATTGCCTTTACCTGGTGCTTTAGAAACGTGGAGCGTAGGGCTGTACGCATCTACGAAATTCATTCTTCATGTCAGCAACGCCTAAATATCGCCATACACAGGAATCGCGGCTCCGCGCATGTCTCTGGCTGCTTCGGAGGCCAGAAAACAAATCACTTCGCCAATCGATTCTGGTTTGACCCACTGACTCGCCTGACTCGTACCCATGGCTTCGCGGTTTGAGGGGGTATCGATGACCCTGGGAAGGACAACGTTGGCCGTGATGTTGGTGCCTTTAGTTTCGTCGGCGATCGCCCGTGTCAGGGCGACAACACCCGCTTTTGCCGCACAGTAAGCCGCTAACTGCGCACCGGGTTCTACGGCTCCCCGCGAGCCCACGGTCACAATGCGCCCATAGCCCTGCTCTAACATGCGGCGGAGGCTGTGTTTGCAGACTAAAAAGGTGGTTTCTAGATTGAGCTGAAAATCACGTTGCCAATCTTCCAGCGCATATTCATGGGTTTTGCCCATTGAGAATCCGCCGACTAAGTGGATGGCCGCGTCTACTCGCTCCATGGTGTCGATGAGAGACTGTACGGAGGCTTCGTTCGTCAGGTCGGCGGAGATAAATCGAATGCGGCTAAGATCCGCAGGCGATAAGCGCCCCTTCATGCGCTCGACGTCTTGGGCACTGCGGTAGGGCAGGGTGATCGACCGGGCTCCTGCGCGCAAAACCATGGGCGTAACGCCGAGTCCGAGTCCTCCGGTGCCTCCTGTGAGCAATACATGCTTGCCGTTCATGGGTGTTCTCTCTCAAGTCTGGGTGTCTGTAGGTTGCGTTTCCTAGGGTAGATTTTTCTAGCGGTAATGACAAAGTTTGAGGGGGGCGATCGCCATTCTGATGCAGCAGAACTCTTGCAGGACAGTGGGAGATGGGCAGTTCCCACCCTCCTTGAATAAGAATCATTCGGCCTCGTCACGCTAGGTTTCAAACGTTGGGAAGTGGGTGGAGCCTGTTTGCGTGATCTTTTGAATGGCGTATCCATAGTGTCCCCTGGCTTCTTGCAGAGGGCGAGCCGTGTCTGTCCACAAGAAGACGGCTCGACGCCGAACGATTTGATTGCGCAAATCCTCCGCGCACACCAGCTCAATGCGGGCGGGCACGGGTCCCCAGGCAAACCGGACACAGTGAACGGCAGAACCCGCTTCTCCCGAAGGCTCTGACGTTTCTTCTCTGTTGGCCACGGTTCGCAGTAGACCATAGGCGTTCTGCGTCGCTGGGATCACGGGAACCTGAACGATCGTCACAGCCAGGTTAATCGGCGGGACATCCAGTGCCTGATCGTCGTCATCGCTGATGGCCGTAATCTCGAATTGCAGCGTGTCTCCCTGGCTGAAGGTGACATCGTTCTGGGACTGGACAGTGGCGAGTGACAGTTCTTGAAGCTTGCCGTTCTCAAAGCGAAGGGTCAGATTTCCTGTGGAGGGCCAGTTTAGGGGGGTGACAATGCCCGCCGCATTCACACGGGAGATGCGAAGTTCTGCTGGGTATCCGGTGCGATCGCCCGACCAGTCGTAGCGGAAGAAGACGGTGCTGTCGGGGTTGTATTCCTGGCGATCGCACGCCAGCGTTACATCAAACAAGACTTGATTTTCTAGCACACCCACCGTCGCCGTTGCGGCACTCGACACCAGTTGACGGTTGTATTCTGGGTCTTCAAAGAGAAGAAAGGCCGGACGGAGGGGCAGGGGCAGCGCATCGGGGTCGGTGACCCGCAGCGGGAAGGTGAGCGTCTGGCGGAACCCATCATCTGAGCGGGCGGCACCTCCAGACGTCGCGGCACTGGGTTTGACGCGGGCCATCACCACTACCGTTTCACCAGCGGCACGACTCGCCAGTCGGTCTTGCACTTGAGCCTGATCGTCTGCACTGAGGCGACCCCTCAGTTCTGTTGCGGGAAGAGCGGGGAGGGCGGTGATGGCCGATCCGTTTGGGTCAAACAAGCGATAGGAAAAGACTTGAGCATCCAGAACAAGCTGGAGATCAATGTCCCAGGACTGGGCATCCCCCGTCCCCTCCTGGTTTTGCTGGGTGCTGAACACCAACTGTCCATCCCAGGCGGGCGTAATCGCGCCCCGTTGCGGTGAGGTGAGTTCGAGCCGGAGCCGCTGGGCTGGATTGCCCTCACAGTCGGCAAAGAAGGCTTCGTCGGCGGGGGATGATGTGACCAA
>JAYKJC010000048.1:0-5885 GCA_035285885.1 Leptolyngbyaceae cyanobacterium
GTGTACTTGTTTAGCGTGTTCCTTGTTTCCAGGCGTCTCGCTGGGAATGCCCAGGGGAGCCTCTGGCTCCCATTCAAACGTGAAGCCAGAGGCTCCCGAAACGATTCCCTGCCAGAGGCAGGGAACCAGAATTAGAGAACGCTGAACACATATCGGGCTGAGCCCGCCCCACCTCTCACATTTCATTTAGGGTTGTTATACAAGATGGCCAGTTATGCTGATCGTGCATGAGCCCCTCCAAATTTCCTAAATAGTCAAGAGCTTTTGAGGTTAAGAAAGCGATCGCAATTCCCCAGGGTTCGGTATACTTTCGTGGGAACTGACGAGGGAAGTTAATTTGGCATGGTAGCAGTAGTCATTCTGGCGGCAGGACGTGGCACACGGATGAAGTCGGCGTTACCGAAGGTGCTTCATCCATTGGGGGGGCGATCGCTCGTTGAGCACGCGATTTGCAGTCTGGCAAACGTTGAGGTAGACCGCATTCTCGTGGTTGTCGGGTATCAGGGCGAGCAGGTTGAAGCATCGTTGCGATCGCACGACGGCTCGGTCTACAACCCCGATATTCTTCAATGTGTCGAGCAAACAGAACAGCTTGGCACCGGACACGCCGTTCAGCAGATTCTCCCCCATCTCAACGACTATGACGGTGATGTGCTGGTGTTGAATGGCGATGTTCCGTTGATTCGTCCAGAAACCCTGGAGCGGATGCTGGGCATCCATCGAGCCCACAACAATGCGGCCACGATTCTCACCGCAAATCTATCCGACCCGACGGGCTACGGGCGCGTGTTTTGTAATGCCGACACCATCGTCAGTCAGATTGTGGAGCATCGGGACTGTACGCCAGCGCAACTCCAGAATCGCCGCATCAACGCGGGCGTGTACTGTTTTCGGTGGGCTGACCTGTCTGTTGCGTTGCCTCAGCTCAAAAACGATAACGACCAGCAAGAATTTTACCTGACCGATATTATTTCGATGGTCAAGCCTGTGATGGCAGTGGACGTGGATGATCCGCAGGAAATTCTCGGCGTGAATAATCGACAGCAGCTCGCTGTCGCCTACGAAATTATGCAGGCTCGCATTCGAGCCCATTGGATGGCCGCTGGCGTGACGCTGATCAACCAGGAGAGCATTACGATTGACGATACGGTCACCATCGAACCCGACGTGACGATCGAACCGCAAACCCATCTCCGAGGATACAGCACCGTCAAAACCGGGAGTCGCATTGGGCCAGGAAGTCTGATTGAAAACAGCCAGATTGGTTCAGACGCAACCATTGAATTCTCCATCGTGCGCGATAGTGAGGTGGGAGCCCATAGCCGCATCGGGCCATATGCCCATCTGCGGGGCCATGCCCAGGTGGGTGAGTCGTGCCGCATCGGCAACTTTGTCGAAATCAAAAAATCCGTGGTGGGCGATCGCACCAATGCGGCTCATCTGTCGTATTTAGGCGATGCGACCCTCGGCACCCAGGTGAATATCGGGGCAGGAACCATCACAGCGAACTATGACGGGGTGAACAAGCACCAAACCGTGATTGGCGATCGCTCAAAAACAGGATCGAATAGCGTTCTCGTCGCTCCGTTGACCCTTGGCACCGACGTTACGGTTGCCGCAGGCTCAACGGTGACTGAGGATGTTCCTGACGATAGCCTCGTGGTTGCTCGTGCAAGGCAGGTCGTCAAATCAGGGTGGCGTCTAGGCGGAAAGGTAAAGGAATAATGGAGGATAACGTAGGGGCGATGCATTCCGTCAATACGTATGGGAAACATCAATCAATTCTGGCGGAATGCATCGCCCGTACCGCACAGAGGGCATTTGGGATCATTAAGGGGATGAGGGGATATCGGTGGCTCAAGTTGTTTTAGAAAAGCTATACAAAACATTTCCTCAGCGGATTTCTCGGTCGTCGAACGGAGCCGGAGCAAAACAGCCAGAGACCTCTCAGGTTGAGTCTGACGCTCCAGTGCTTCAACCGACAAAAGCTCCCAGTGCTCATGACGTTAGCGTTCTCCGAGACATTAACTTGACCGTCAACGATGGTGAGTTTTTGGTGCTGGTGGGGCCATCGGGCTGCGGCAAAAGTACGCTGCTGCGGCTGATTGCGGGGTTGGAAGCTCTGACAGCGGGCAATATTTGGGTGGGCGATCGCCTCATGAACCAACTCCCTCCCAAGCAGCGGGACATTGCCATGGTGTTTCAGAACTATGCGCTGTACCCTCATCTGACGGTGTACGACAACCTGGCGTTTGGACTCCGCCGGATGAACACGCCTCCCCCTCAGCATGAACATGAAAAGACCTCAGGGAATTCATCACCTGCGTGGATCACAACGCTGAAGCAGCGTGCAGCAACTCTCCTCACTCGTTTGACCCGTCCGTTGCCGTCTGCCTTGCGCTATTGGTCAGCCCAAGAACGCCAGGTCAATCAACGGGTGCGAGAAGTCGCGTCTATTTTGCAAATTGAAGCGTTGCTGGATCGACTTCCCAAACAGCTATCGGGTGGACAAAAGCAGCGAGTCGCCCTGGGACGGGCAATGGCCCGCAATCCCCAGGTGTTTTTGATGGATGAGCCGTTGTCAAACCTGGATGCCAAGCTCCGCACAGAAACCCGTGCCCAGATCGTGGCACTCCAGCGCAAGCTCGGTACCACAACCATCTACGTCACCCACGACCAGACAGAGGCCATGACCATGGGCGATCGCATCGTCGTGATGAATGGGGGACAAATCCAACAGATCGCCAATCCCATCGATCTTTACAATCGTCCGGCCAATCGGTTTGTCGCTGAGTTCATCGGCACCATGCCCATGAATTTCTTTCCTGTGGAGGTCAAAGCTCCGTCGCTCATCAGCCACCCCGCCTTTCGTCTGATGCTCCCCGACACCTGGGAACTTCCGCTGCGTCGTTATGATGGGCGATCGCTCATTCTGGGCATTCGACCTGAACATTTGAGCCTTGGACTACCCGCCCCCAAGAACATTCCCGTACGGGTAAGTCGCATCGAAACCCTGGGCAGCGACACCCACCTGACCGTTCGCCTCAGCGTTGAGTCACCCTCTTCATTAACGGCTTCAGGCTCCGCCCCCGCCTATGCATCCCCCCTCCCTGATGTCGATCCCGATCTCGATACCGTCCTGCTTCAGTTGAGAATTTCACCCGACCAAGCCACCTTCATTGATGAAAAATTGTGGCTGGCGATCGACCCTCAAAAAGTCCATCTCTTTGACCCAGACACGCATCAAGCCATTCTTCCAACCCAGACCGAGCCCCTCAAGTCGTCATAATTATTAACGCCTTCGGGGTTTGAACCCTCCCAAGAATCCCATAGGCTGAAACAAGTTGCCCCACCATCCAACAGCAACACTCAGTAAGTAGATGAAATGAGCTCTCCCTGTAGGGTATTTGTAGGGTGCTGTTAGGCGTAGCCGTAACGCACCACACCATAAGCTTCTGACGCTACTCGCGTAACACAGCTAAAACGGTGCGTTACGCTGCGCTAACGGCACCCTACGAGTCCCATTGATAGGATGCGTTAGGCATAGCCGTAACGCGTCAATCTAAAGCCCTCAATTAACTGTGTCGCGCCGCTACTTATGTTCTCTATTGCTTGATTGGATGATGGGGTTAGAAGAACACCCCTCAAATTCTTATGTCCTTGAAACTGGTTGAACAATTTGACAGCGCCTTCACCCTTGATCCAGAAGCGAAAGCCAACCTAGTGGCGATGCTGACCAGCGACGCTTTTTGCGATCAGATCACAGCGCAACTCCAAACCGACCCTTTGCAGGTAACACAGCTTGAATTCACCGGAATGCTGTTTCAGCCCGTGCCCTACACTCCAAATGAACCTAAGGGCATGCCCGCAGACTACGAGCAGTACCACAATTCGCCCGACTATCTCATCATCAACGTCCCGCCGAATTTTATGTTTAAAGCCAAAATCTTCAAGCCCAGTCGCCTCTGCGCCATTTACACACTCATCAGAGAGTAGTTCGCCCTGGCAATATTCTGCTGCTGACTAATTCGATACTCGTTTGAGTATCACTGCTTTACCGAACACTACATTAAGAACCCATGCCACTGACTGACACCGATCGCCCAACCCTCAGCAACCTCACCTTCATTCCCTACATCAACGACGAGGGGAACCTTCCTGTGGACTATGCAGGAAAAGTCGGAATTTATGCAATTTTCGATGAGTCACAGACCCTCCAATTTGTGGGCTATTCGCGCAACGTGTTGTTGAGCCTCAAGCAGCATCTGATCCGGCGTCCGGCACAGTGTCACTGGGTGAAAATCACAACCATCGATCGCCCCAGTCGAACCTTGCTCGAAGAGATTCAAAATGGCTGGATCGAAGAGAATGGCACAGCACCTGTCGGAAACAGCACAGACCAAGACATCTGGACTCAGCCCATTGATGCCAAAGCTCAGATGACCGAAGACGAACACCAGTCTCTTGAACAGACAACCATCGATGTTGAACGAACCACACTCCTGAAATCCATTGCTCGACGGGTCGAGGCAGACATCAATGCTCAGTTGGGCGATCGCGGTTTGGCCGAAGCCATTCGCTTTGATCCCAAGATGAAAGAACAGGGCTTGCTGAATGTGAAGCCATAGGCGTTAACCGCTCTACAATAACGACTCATCATTCAATCTATGGGGGTGAATGAATGAATGTTGAGGCCCAACTTCGAATGTTGGAGACTCAACTTTAAACATGCAGGGCTCAACTTTAAGTGTTGAGTGCTGACAATCGAATATTGAGCCCTAACAATCAAATGTTGAGCGCCGACAATCAGATGTTGAGCACTGGCAATCAAATGTTGAGTGCTGACAATCGAATGTACATCCTCCAACATTAATAGTTGAGGGCTGAAAGTATTAATGACGATGCTCTCGATTAATCGTCACCATCCTTATTGAGGAGTCCAAAGAGGGCGATCGCCCCTCGCTGAGAAAGATGCCTCATCCATTCAACGGACTCCGGACTCCACGCCCACCTCGATTTAGGACATGGGTATAAATCTATAAATCATGGTTGCGTTCACGTCTTTCAGTGCTTGATTTTACGTCGATGCCGATACATTTCCATCAACTGCTAAATGAGTCAGAAATGCCTCAACATCTTCATTTGCCATGTCCTTTAGATGGCTGCTTGTCATGAACAAGAATATAGCGACGAATCCACCCCACATAGGTTTGTTCTGTTCGATATGAATAATGCTTCAGACGAATGGCGTCTCGAACCTGATCAAGAAGTTTTTTAGGACGGCTTTGCCTTAGAGATGCACATGAAATTAATGTACTAGATGCTACATTCTTCATCTCCGTGCTGACCATGAAGATTTGCTGAAGGCGTCTGCCTATCCCCCCACAGCAGAATTATTATGCAGAATACGGTCAGGATTATTCCCTGATTTGGATGATTATCAAGAATGAATTCGGCATAACATCCCTGATAGGTCAGTTAGCCCGAATTTAATCTGGCTAAACACCCATTTGGGGGAGTTATACCAATAGTATTCGGTATAACTCCCTTGAGAGGATGCGATATTCAACTTCTATTCTGGCTAAACATCCCCAATAGAGTAGTTAGCCAGAATAGGAAGGGAGAAATCCGGCTAAGCAAGAGTTAGACCTCCAGGAGGAAGTGCTTTCTCCCCGTAATACTTTTGTTACTCGGGTTCACTTTCTCTGCTAACAGGGTGTTTGATGATAATCTTGACTACCATTGCAAGATAGTTGCGCGATAATTTGCTGAGAGCATTCTGTTCCTATCTGAAGAAGCAGTACCACAATGCAAATTTCTCCAGCCGAATCCCGAATCCTCAAGAAAGTCATTCGTGCTTGGAGTGAATCAGAGTATGGTGATCT
>JAYKJC010000049.1:0-4398 GCA_035285885.1 Leptolyngbyaceae cyanobacterium
AGCCCATCCACGTATGTTGCCTGAAGCAAAAAATCCTGACTATTACATTCTTTAAAGTTTCAATGGCTTTTGCAAAAACGATGAAAAGCGCTGCTGTAGACTAATAACAATCTGACGAGGATATATCTTTCATTCTCATTTTTAGATTAATCATCGGATAGTCTAGCTAGCTAACGTCCGGTTTCCGTTCATCAAAAAATGTTTTGGATAGGAGTTTCTATTCAATGTCTCACTCTGTCAAAATCTACGACACCTGTATCGGATGCACCCAGTGTGTTCGTGCATGCCCTCTGGATGTTCTAGAGATGGTTCCATGGGATGGCTGTAAAGCTGGTCAAATTGCCTCATCGCCTCGTACTGAAGATTGTATCGGTTGCAAGCGTTGCGAAACTGCTTGCCCGACAGATTTCTTGAGTGTGAGAGTCTACTTGGGTGCTGAGACTACTCGCAGCATGGGTTTGGCTTACTAGTGTTGCTAGGGAATCGGCTAGTTCTCCTATAGTTCAAGCTGATTTTTTACAACTGTTTTCATAAAATCTTGCGTAGTAAATGGAAGCTTTCTCAGGCTTCCATTTTTTGTTGCAATGTTCGCCAAGGAACACCATGGCCTAATGCTTTCGCATGAGGCCGCTAAAAAGCAGCAATTCTCATTTTGAAAGACTTCGCGCCCTATCGGCGCTCACTTGTATTGATTTAGGGGGCAAAACTAGGGGGCAAAACGGTTGCCACAAGCGACCGGTTTGCCCCCTAAATTCTCATAGTGAGAATTGCTGGCTAAAAAGGATGGCACCTCCGCATTGCGGAGGTGCCACAAATAATTTCAAGGTCAAAATTCTCATCTGTTTTGGGTCAAACTATCGACGAAATAGTCTGTCGATAGTCGATATCAAAGAGTTAAACACCCATAAGGCAGCCCCGGCAACAAATAGCTTCTCCCGAAGGTCACGAAAATCAACTGAAAGGGGATTATGCCGAGCCTTAATCACTCCTTGATCACGTTGAGCATCGTAAATAACCTTTTCGACGTACCACCGATCAGATTTTCCTGGATACTTTAGTCTGGCCTGTTGCAAGAGTCGCCGTGCGAGAGCTTTGTCTCCTCGAACTGCTCGCACCAAATTTGCATCAAGCCCGTCTACGGTTTGAGAATCGCGCCATACCAAAAACAAAACAATCGCAACAATAACAGCAAAACCAATCGTTATTGGATTCATGGTGATAATAAATGAGCTCTATATGCTGATATTACTGAGACTATTTGCCGCTTCCGGTAAACTATGGTACTGAAAGTATGAAGACTCTGTATGGTTTAAATCATTCCCAAATGGAACCTGTCTTAAACAGTGAAAAGCGAGAGGCATAGCGGATTAGCTCGCTACGCCTCTCGCTTTTCGTGTCACAAACCATTTAAGAACGCTGCTACGAATTTGTCTCGTATCGTGCAGTATTACGACTCGGCATTCACGAAGGGAAAAGGATTTTGCCAAATCGTACAGCAAGAAAGATGTCCACAATGCGCATTCAGTCATACTCAACCCAACTGAATCCGTGCGTGTAGCACCATCGTCTAGGCATCATCGCCGCTTTTGGAAGCGATCGCCCCAGCCATTGCAACATCACAGCCAAATATCCGGGTAAACTCCTGCGAGATTGACTCGAATGCCTAAAATCGACCGATCACTGGAGACATGGGCACACTTTTGTGGAAACTCCTATCGCATCCACAGAAATGTTCGTGCACACACCTTCATGCGCACATGTCCATACACAAAACGACTCTAAGTGGACGGTATCACCGGATCGTTTTTATTGATGCATCCATCTTCGCTGGTATATTGACACACCTTCGCTCGAAGACTGTCTCTCGTTCCTGGAGGGCCTACTTTAAACATGACCTTGTCTCCACCGATAAAAGGCATGATTTTAACGCCGCATACAGGGCACGTTTGTATCGCTTCTTCAGACACGACCCAATCCTCTGACTATTATCTGACTGTCAACAGCCAACTGTTGACTCTTTATAGTGATACTTCCTTGACTAAAAAATAAGCCACTTCGGACGAGCATCACCGATGTCTCAATAATGATTCAAATGTTTGAACATAAGTTCATTGTGAGACTTTGAGATACGAGGACACCTCGTATCCATTCAACTTGTTTTTGCGCTATGCGCGTTGATAAGTACAGTTGCGGGGCACGTTGCGCCCCACACAACTGTTTGTGTGCTTAACGCGGTTGCAAACCGCTATATAACGTATTCAGAAGGATAAACATGACTTTGCTTGACAGCATCTGTCTAGGGGCGGGCGTTACCAAAACCTTTAGTGAATCGTATAAGGGGGGGCGATCGCCTCTCACATACAACCAGATGTGTGAGCCGAGTTGCCTGGAGGGGTGTGGCGATCGCCGCCTCCATCAGAAACTTCAAGGATGCATACGGAATCGATGAATGCTTTGAACTGAGCGGCATTGCTCTACAAAATGGACTCATATCTCAGGATGATTCGTGACACTTGTCACACTCCTGGGGCGATCGCATCAGAGCTTTCAATTGAATCTGTCACCTTTCCTCAATTTGTTTGTCACGCCTACTTTACAGAAAGCTCACATATTTCAAGCCTTCCGTATCACCGCCATTTTTCTCGTAGCATCCGATACTAAGACTATCGAAATAGATGAGCGAACTACATCAAACCTTGGGAGACAAGCAGATGAATCACCAGAATAGTACGGCTACTAATCACGCTGTTCGCGACCTCACTCTCGCTCACGCAGCAATTAAACACGCTCTATATTTTTTAGAAATTGATGCTGAGGCACAAGCCTCATCGTATTGCAGTTATGCAGCGGAACATCTTCAACGGTTTGCCACTGGGCTGATTGACCAGTCGCAAGCTGAGGCGCACCGTCAACAGGCCGATGTTGTTCTAAAAGCGATGAATGCCCTTGCCTGTCACTAGTGGTTGCGTGGCACACATCCGGAGGCGGAAGGGAACCTGCTTGAAGACTGTCGTCAACTTGAGTGAGCCCGTAGATGATTGCCGCAGTCTGAGTACCGCACGAATAGCTCACTCCAGACATCCTCTCAGTCCCAGACACCCTCTCAGTCTAAATTCAAGCCTGAGTACGTGCGGCAGAGTGCAGACCTTGACCCTATAGACCTGATCCGATGAAGTTAGCTGATAGACCTGGGACAGAGACTCAGCACATGCCGCATTTACGTCATCGTAACGGGCTGGGAAACTGAGGATGCTTGAGCTTATTGTGCAATTCCTGTTTGACGCGATTCAGAAGATAGGTTTCATCTAACGAACTCAAAATGTTCTGGATGACGATTTTTGGACTGTCGTTGCCCCACGATGCACCATTCGCGAGATAGGTTTTAGTCACCTGTCCGACGCCATAGGTCGATACCCCTGCGACACTAGCCTGAGTAATAGCCACTGAGAGATAAGGTGCGATCGCCAACCCCCCAGTCGCAGGAATCGAAAGTCCTAATACCCCCTTAAGAGAACTCAGTCCCAAAGTCGCAGCCATCTCACTTAAGGTGATTCCACCCAGGCTGAACGCAATACGCTGAAGCAACTGCACCGCCCCTTGTTGGGTCATGGGAATCCCATACAGGCGCGAGAGCGTCATAATCATCACGCAGTCAATCACCGCCCCGCTCAACAGGTCAACAGCAGTCATCGGATTGAGGGCGATCGCCAGCGCTTTCGTCACAACACTATTCCAGATCACTCGATTGGCACTTTCCTCTCGAATGATCAGCTTTCGGTGAACAATTTCCTCGTTGACATCATCAGCGAACAACATCGTATTCAAGGCAGCCAACGCTTTGCCTTCATGATGCAAGACATTCAGAATTTTGAGCTTTAGACGTTCGACGTTGGGGCGTCCACGATGATGTTGAATCGTTACACTTCCATCAGGTTGACGAACGGCCTCCTTGATCACGGGAGAAGCCGCTGTCATGACGATTTCATCCGGCGACAGCAGCTCACGTACGCGTTGATTGCGAATCGCGTTGTAGATGGCGGTTCGATCAGCTTCAGGATATTGATCGATCTTGTTGAAGACCAGCACCATCGGTTTGCTGAGCTGTCGGAGTTCTGACAAAGCCTGGTACTCTAGCTGAGTAATATCCCCAGCAATGATAAACAAAATGAGATCCGCCTGTCGGGCGATTTGTCGAGCCAATCGCTCCCGATCTTCCCCATTGATTTCATCTAAACCTGGTGTATCAATGAGTTCAACCGATGACCCACCCGCACTGTGGAGAGATACGTGGAGTGCTTCTTGCTGCGTACCGGGGATTGATTCTTGTCGAACTGTCCAATTCGCCCGTTCAACAGCCTGCGTGACCCCATGAAGCGGCCCCGTTTCAAAAACAGACTG
>JAYKJC010000050.1:0-7927 GCA_035285885.1 Leptolyngbyaceae cyanobacterium
ACAAACCCTGCGGCTCGAACGAAGGCACCTAAAGACGCAAAGTTGCACACTGAGTTTGCTCCGCCTCCTGGCACTTGCCGGGTGCTTTCATGGCGCAGAATCATCACCGGAGCCTCACGCGACACCCGCTCGACTTCCCCCGTCATAAATTCATCCAGGGCAAGATCTCCCACCACCAGCACCCGAACCTCAGAAAAGCGATCCAGCAGCTCAAACAGTCGAGGAGCAGCCCCAGTTAATTCGTCAAAAAAATCACGACTGACGCCCATGCAGCCTAGCTAAAAAACAGTACTGCCATCATAAGCGCTAGGCTCATGGGTTCGGCGTTGCTGCTCAGGCGTCCTCTTCAGGAGGGGCTGAGAGCCCATTCGGACAGGTCTCGTCTGTGTATTCAAACGTAATGCTTAAGCTACGAGGTTGAGCTTTGTCGGTCGTGTTTCCCCAATCTTGGTCAGGGTTTTTAATGATCGCCATGGCTTGTTCGTCAAAGTAGGGAATTCCCGATTGAATGATGAACATGGGCTCAGGTTGGTCTAAGACCTGATTGTTGGGACCAACGGCAAATCCGACAATCGTGTTGACGTTTTCTGCTTCAAGCAATCCCTGCTGAATGAATGAGCACGCGGCTGAAGGGTAGGGAACCACAACCTCTGCAGGAATAGCGTCTATTCTACTGTCTGTGCTCACAATACCTGCACTTCTCAGTGCGGCATACCACGGGCTAAACGGTTCTGCATTTTGTTCGACATCGAGAGGTGTAAATAAGCGCTGTAGCTCTTGCTGCTCTGCTAAACGCTCGGCAACCAGACGCTCATTGCGTTGTTCAGGAGTTTCTGTTGGGGTAGCATCTTCTGGCGGATCATCGGTATCACTAGTATCACTCGTTTCGCCTGTCTCATCTTCAGTTAAAGGAGGTGTCGTTGTGTCCTCTTCAAGCGGTTGAGTGGGGGGAGGGGTTGGAATAATCGGTTGAATGGGGGTTGTTGCAGGAGGCTGAGTTGGCAATGACGGCCACTCAAATGTGGTGATTGGAGGAAACCGGACAGGAGGAGGAGGGTCGAGGGGCGGCGTGTAATCATCCTCTAGCTCGAAGTCCTCTATATCGAAATCTTCTGCGGTCGAAATCGGTGGGAGTTCTTGCAATGATCCTGAGAAGTCAGGAACACGACTCAGCTCGCCCGGAGTCAACTCAACGACATCGACTTCTCGCTGAAAGTCCAGGTCTTCTTCTGCAAGCTCCGGCAGGTTGATAAACGGCAAAACGGCAAAAAAGACCCCATGAAGCAAAACTGACAGCACAGGTGCGCTCTTAGATGGGTTCTCCTTCATCAGTTGGAGCAGCACAGCAAGGGATTTGGGAATCGTCGAAAGGGATTGAGCCATATCGTTCAGAGCGATGGATTGCCACGTGTACGGTTATTTTGGAGGAAAGACCCACATGAAACCACTGGGGGTGGACAGTTTGCCCGTTGTACAGAGGGTTAAAGCGTGGGACTGCACCTTCTGTGACTGCGTATCAATTTTCTGTGTGAAGACACCCCATCAATTTTAGCGATCTGCGACCGAATCGTTGAAAGCATCAACTTCTTTTTTAGGAGAGGATGTTGAGGTTTGGCGGATCACCAGAATAGAGAAGTAGGACAAATCGAGGTGGGGGCGATCGCCCAAATCCTCGTAAATCTTCTGGTGAGGCCATGTCGCCCATTCCACCACATAGGCACAGTGCAGCAGATTGCGGTCATGAAGAATTGTCCAGGCTTGAGCATAGACTGACTTTACTTTCATTAATACGACGACTTCTGCCGTATCGAGTGCCGCCTCCAATTCTGAGATGCGATAGAGGGCGGGCAAAATCAGCAGTTTTTCTCCCTGAGTGGTGAGCGGACGGTGGATGGCAGCGGCAGCCGCCATCGGAGAACATACCCCCGGAACCGCCTGAATGGTGAGGTGCGGATACTGCCGGAGAAGCGTGTCGGCGAGATGAGAAAAAGTGCTGTAGAAACTGATGTCGCCTTCACATAAAAACACCACATCTTCTGGACGGCACAACCGCTGCCCGACTTGATCGGCGGCGATCGCCCAGGCGTTCATCAGCACGTCTTCGTCTTGAACATAGGGAAAATCGAGGGGTAACCGTTCTTGATGGGGCAGACACCACTGGCTAGCAATTTGCTCTGCGATGCCCGGTTTTCCGTTGAGTCCCGCAGGAAATGCTACGACCGACGCCTGTTGGATACACCGAATTCCCTTCAATGTCATCAACTCCGGGTCGCCAGGCCCCACACTCACGCCATGAAGCGTGCCGAGGGGAGGAGTCTTATCAGGAGGCAAGATATCAGAATTAGGCATAGAAGCGGTACATCGGTTAAGGATAGTTGGGCGTGGGATGAGTTCCCTCAAAAGCTCAACACCAGCTCAATACAGTCTCAACCGTTGTTTCCCACTCGATATCGGGCAAAACAGGCAAAGGTGACGGGCCAGTCAGCAATGATAATGGCGTTGCCTGTGAAGAGGCTACATCAGCCCAAAACACCATGATGGTTTGCTCCTCAACATCAATCAACCATCCCAATTGAGTTCCTTCGTTCAAGCAGGACTGAATCTTGGCGATGACCTTGGTGGTGCTCTGGTCGGGCGATAGAATCTCAATCATCCAATCGGGTGCGCCCTGTAGGGGTTCATTTCCTGTCGGTAGGCGATCGCCCTTTACAATGGCAACGTCAGGCACGACAGAATTCTGGCTCAGCACACATCGCAGTTCTGGAAAGGCTTCGTAGGGACTGTTGAGTCCATCAATGGCAGAAACCAGGCGTTTCTGTAAGCGGCTGTGGTAGAGGGTTGGCATTGGTTTTTGGCTGGCAATTCCATCCAGCAGTTCCCATGCTGGCGACTCTTCGATGTTGGGAAGCGCCAGAAATTCTTCAAGGGTTAATCGCTGAACTGCAAGGGTCATAGCGGATGTCAGTGACATTACACATAAGCCTACCTTTTAATAATAAAGGGTGCATCTTGAGTTCCGGGTATACCGTGAATTCAACGGAATAGGCTTATATCGCTTTACGCTTTTGCGTTAGGACATTCGAGCTACAGGTTTCTCCCGCAGCGGGGAAACCCTGCTCAAACCTTAAGCTGTAGGGCTATGAATAACAGGGCACCCCATATGAACAATCGAATGAACAACCGAATAATGGCGATCGCGATCGCCCTCATCACTACTTTCTCTCTTCCCGCTCAGGCTCAGACTGTTGAAGAGTTGAGGGAAGAGGTTCAGCGGTCGGTATGCCAGAGTGACTGGGACTCGGCGCTCAGCACTGTGGGTCGTCTCATTGGGAGTAGCGACATCTCTCCAGACTATCGAGAGTCGCTGTTGCAGTATCGTCGCCAAATCCAAGCGTGGCGAGCTTCTAACACCATGATTGATGCGACGGGTACCGAATGCCAGTCCTACCAGATAGACGAACAGGCGGAAGCACAGGCAGAAGGAACGGAGAGTCCAGAACCTGCATTCATCCAGTCGAGTGGATTGAACTGGGATCGGGCAGTGAGCGGGAACGCAGCGACAGAACCCACCTGTGATCCGTCGTATCCTGACTTTTGCCTTCGGGTGAATATCGAGGATCTAGACTGTGCCGATGTTCCCTATCGTCGGTTTAGAGTGCTTAGTCCTGACCCGCACAACTTTGATGGGGATTCTGATGGGGTCGGGTGTGAGTGGTGATCTCTGGTTTTAGGCTAGAAGCGAAAGGTGGTTCTTAAGGTGCCGATGACGAAACCGGGGCGATCGCCCTGATTCGGTTCTGTAACCCAGATGATGCCGGGAGTTAGGGACACTTCGGTGGTGAGTTGGAGTTTGTAGAAGACTTCGAGATGCAGGGAGGTGGCGTTGGGAATCTCTATCGATGCTCCCTCAACACCGCCGAGATAGGGCTCAACTCCAATGGTGACTCCGGCGATGCTGTTGGGTAAGACGAGATCGGGGAAGGCCAGGTTGAGGCCGTAGTACCAGATGTCGCCGCTGCCGACATTCTGGAACGTAATATCCGTGTAGCCTGCAAATGCATTCAGGGTAAGGCTGCGATTGATACGGTAGGAGGTCTGTAGGCCGAAGGAATTTGTCGTGGCGGAGGTGCCAAGTTGGGTGTGGGTCTGATTAGCAAAGCCTGATCCGATGAAGACATTCTCATCGCCATCGAAATCAAAGATGGCTTCGCCGCGTGAGTGGTAGCCACGCACATAGGTTGCGCCCAGATGAAACCGATGGCTGGGCACAAAGCTGACCTGTCCCAGCAGTGCGTAATCACCGTTGAAGACGCCGCTGCCTGAGGTGGGGTCGGCGGCCTGGTCTGCGAGGTAACCCAGTGACACAGCGAGGCGTTGATTCATCTGCGCAAAGCGCGTATCGCCATCTCCAAAGCGGGCATCCATGCCAAGTCCCGCCCCGCCTCCGATGCTGTAAATGGGGCTGAATTGGCTAAAGGCAGAAAGGGAACCGTTGCCTCCTGTGCCGTCGTCAAACTGGGGATTCACGGTGGTGTGGACGTAGTGATGATGCCGTCCACCTGTTGCGCTCACGTAGCCGCTGATGCGATCGCCCAGGGGAAACGTATACACAACCCTCTCCAGTTCGATCTGATCGTCGGTGTCGCCTCCTATGGAGGTGACGAGGGTGCCTTCGCCTGTGGTGTCGGTGGGGCGATCGCCCGCTTCATCGGCGTCCAGAAACGAGGGGGTTCCTCCCATCACCAGCTGAGTTTGGAAACGGTCGCGTCCGGTGAAGCTTGCATTGATGGCGAGGCGCGATCGCTGCTGAAGGGTGGTTACGGCGGTGCGATCGTTCCCCAACTGATCCGTTAGAGAAAGAACAACTTCACCGTTCAACCGGGCAAGGGGAGAAAATCGACCAATTTCTAAGTCGAGGGTGCGTGTTTCTTGCTCGGTCAACCGCAACGAAAGCGAGCTGATGTTGATGGCAAACTGTTCGACTAAACGGGCCAAGGCTCGGTAGTCGCCTTGATTCACCAGCATCTTCTCAGACTCCACCCGCTGTTCGATTTGGGCGATCGCCGCCTCAAGGGTAGCGACAAATTCGTAGCGCGTGAGCGGTTCTTGATTGCCCAGCGGAGAATTCTCGTCTAGCACCAACTCATAAGTTTCAATGATGGAGGCGAGGGTGAGGTATTCCCAATCGATCGGCTCAATATCACGGAGCTGATGAACGGCAGGAACGGTATCCCAGGGAGAAGAGGCGAGTGGAGGACGCTGGGTGGGCGTGGGTGACGATGGGGATGAGGCTTGGGGTGATGAGGGCAGGTCGGATGCATTGGGGGAAGCGGAGGGGAGGGCGATCGCCCGTCGGGTCAGCGCACTCATCATCAGGCAAGCCATGACGACACTTGCTCCAATCCCAATCCATCGCTTGTCAATCCATCGCTCGTCGATCCGTCGTTCGTCGATCCATCGATTATCCAATCGATCCTCAAAGGGTGAACGCCCCATGGTGCGAACCTCGTGTGTAGTGCCTATGCTCACGGCTCGATCAACCTTTCGCAGGGGCGATCGCCCGATCAGGCAATACCGATGCGGTCGAGGTCAAATCCTTTCATATTCAGCCATTCTTTGTTGAATAATCGGGACTGGTAGCGCGCACCGCCATCACACAGCACCGTCACGATGGTGTGGCCAGGTCCCATTTCTTTGGCAAGCTCAACGGCAGCAGCGACGTTAATGCCGACCGACCCACCCATGAATAGCCCTTCGTCGTAGAGCAGGTGATAGATAATTCGCAGCGCATCATGGTCATCAATTTGAATGGCATCGTCAATCGGCACGCCTTCCATGTTGGCGGTAATTCGGCTATTGCCAATCCCTTCGGTGACGGAGTTGCCTTCAATTTTAATCTCACCGCTCTTGATGAAGTGGTAGAGTCCGCTTCCCTTTGGATCGGCCACCACGCATTTGATGTTGGGGTTCTTTTCCTTCAAGAACATCGAGACCCCCGCATAGGTTCCTCCGGTTCCTGTTGCGGCAACCCATCCGTCCACCTTGCCATCGGTTTGCTCCCAAATTTCGGGGCCAGTGGTTTCATAGTGGGCAATGCGATTGGCCAGGTTATCGAATTGGTTAGCCCAAATTGCGTTTTCCATCTCCTCGGCGACGCGTCCCGACAACTTGACGTAGTTGTTGGGGTCACGGTAGGGAACTGCTGGCACAGGCCGCACTTCGGCACCCAGCATGCGCAGCATGTCCATCTTTTCTTGGGACTGAGTTTCAGGAATGATAATCAGGCACTTATAGCCCTTCGCGTTGCAAATGTGAGCCAGTCCAATCCCCGTGTTGCCTGCCGTTCCCTCTACGACCGTTCCGCCGGGCTTCAAGAGTCCCTTTTCTTCGGCGTCGTTGATGATGTAAAGTGCTGCCCGATCCTTGACTGATCCGCCGGGGTTAAGAAATTCAGCTTTGCCTAAGATGTTGCATCCAGTTTCTTGGCTGAGTTTCTCTAGTCGAATCAGTGGAGTGTTGCCAACTGTACCGACAAATCCGTCTTGAATATTCATGCCTGTCCCTTCTCGCAATTTAAGCCATTCTTTGAGGACTTACGCAAGACCTCTATGTTTAGCGTAACTTTTGTGGATGGTGGCGGGCTCAGCTCGGTACGTGTTTAGCGAGGCGGTGTGATCCCCCGCTGTCGCTGCCCCCTTAAAAAGGGGGCTCACAAGGTTGCTGGCTCGAAGTCCCCCTTTTCAAGGGGGATTTAGGGGGATCCGACGAAGATCTCGCTAAACACATACTCAGCCCGCCACCATCCACAAAAATAGGTAAGTCCTACCTTTGAAAGATTCTAAGGTGAATTGGTCGATTGTTGGGGAGGGATTCTCTTTTGCTGAGCGATTTGCCATAGAGAGAAAATCGCCAAGACAGCGGCCAGGCTGAATGCGGAACCTGCAAGCAACGGGTTTTCAATATGTTTAACGGCGATCGCCACCAATGCCCACACCAGCACCAGCGGATAGGCGATATCTCCCCGCTGCACCAGCAACCAGATGCCAATGAGCACAGCCACCATCATCATGACAATCGTCCAGCCGACAGGGGAGAAGCCCCAGCCGTTCCAGTTGTTGGTATAGAGGGCGATCGCCACATTTACAATCGACGCCACCGAAATCCACCCCAGATAAATGCTGATGGGGATATGGGCACGCCACACTTCCTTCTTGGGAATGTTGGCCGCACCCACCTCAAGACTGCGATAGTAGATGGCGAGACTGATGAGAATGGCCGCCATTGCCACCACCGAAAGGCTAAACTGTCGCAGCAAAAACAGCACCACCCAAAGATTCTGAGCCACACAGGCGGCCACCAGCCAATACCCCCCCCGACGCAAGCGAGGATTGTTGGACTGAGCCGTACGAAATTGATAAATGCTGAAGATGATGAGACCGACATAAATCAACCCCCAAATAATGAAGGCGTAGTTTTCTGGAATGATCAGCACATCCCCAAACAGCGAATTGGACAAACTGCCGATATTTTCGCCGTTGATGGGAAAGAGGTTCGACCAGAGATTAAATAAAAACGTGCTGGCGATCGCCAGAAGGGTAATCAGCTGTCGCAGAAAATCTTGGCTAGAAACCCAGATGGGAGAAGAGTTAGAAGATGGCATCGTTTAAAGAATAGTGGGTGTGTGAGGGAGTTCTGACATTTTTTTGTATAACTGATTCTCAGCCCTCAGGCTACCAACTTTTGAGAGATTCATGAAAAACGGGGCGGATGCTTAGGGCGCGGCGCACTTCACCCATCTGTGCTTCACTAACGGCAGAGCGATTTATTTCTGAAACCCCTGCTCGAATGGGAATACTTCTTCATAGGGATATTCAGAGAGGCACGCTGATTGTGAACAGCAAAGAGATTCGACGCGAAGCTAAATTGC
>JAYKJC010000051.1:0-4203 GCA_035285885.1 Leptolyngbyaceae cyanobacterium
ATGGATCACAGTACGAGCATGGTGGAGATTTCTCAGTTCTACATGGAGTTTTGCCGAGGCGAAACCTGTGGCAAGTGCGTGCCTTGCCGGACGGGAACGGTGCAGCTCTATGCCCTGCTGACCAAACTGCTGAAGCAGCAAGCCACAGCCGCCGATCTGGAGAAGCTGGAAGCCCTCTGCTACATGGTTCGCGATACGAGCCTGTGTGGACTGGGTCAAACCGCCCCTAATCCTGTGCTGAGTACGCTGAAATATTTCCGTCAAGAATATGAAGACTTGCTGGTGCAGCCCGCCTATTTGAATGGAAAGTCACCTGCCTCGGAAGCAGTAACCGTGTAAGCATTGCTGGGAGAACATGCGATGGCCGTTAAAACACTCAAAATTGATGACAAAGATGTGGCGATCGAAGCTGGAGCCACCATTCTACAGGCAGCACAGGAAGCAGGTGTCCCTATTCCGAAGCTGTGCCACATGGAGGGCATTTCTCCGGTCGGTGCCTGTCGGCTGTGTCTCGTTGAGATAGATGGCATCAATAAGCTTCTGCCCGCCTGCGTCACGGAGGTTGGTGAGGGGATGGTGGTTCATACTCAAACGCCCAAGCTCCAAGAATACCGCCGGATGGCCGTTGAGCTAATTTTTGCAGAAGGCAACCATGTGTGCTCGATCTGCGTTGCCAACGGCAATTGCGAATTACAGGATGTCGCCATTGAAGTCGGCATGGATCACTCTCGCTTTCCCTATCGGTTCCCTGATCGGGGTGTAGACCTATCTCATTCTCTCTTCGGCATTGACCACAACCGCTGCATTCTCTGTACGCGATGTGTTCGGGTGTGCGATGAGGTGGAAGGGGCGCACGTGTGGGATGTGGGCAACCGGGGAGCCGCCTGTTTCATCGTTTCTGGCCTGAATCAGCCGTGGGGTGAAGTCGATGCCTGCACCTCGTGCGGCAAATGTGTGGATGCCTGTCCCACCGGAGCGATTTTCCATAAAGGCGAGACGACGGGAGAAAAACAGGGCGATCGCGACAAATTTGCCTTCCTATCCACTGCGCGGGAGAAGCACCAATGGACAAGATAAAGTTTGCAACGGTATGGTTAGCGGGCTGCTCAGGTTGCCACATGTCGTTTCTAGACCTGGATGAGTTCTTAATTGACCTGGCGGACTTAGTGGATGTGGTCTACAGCCCGGTCGGGTGTGATCTTAAGGACTATCCAGAAAACGTCGATGTGTGTCTGGTTGAGGGGGCGATCGCCAATGAGGACAACCTCGAACTGATTTATCAGGTTCGTCGTCAAACTCAAACCCTGATCTCCTGTGGCGACTGTGCGGTAACCGCCAACGTGCCCGCCATGCGAAATCTTCTGCGAGAGGGAGCCAAGCCCGTTCTAGAACGGGGATATCTAGAGCTTGCAGACGAAAATCCGCACCTGCCCCACGCACCGGGTATCGTACCTGAGTTGCTGGATCGGGTGTTGCCCGTCCACGAAGTTGTGCCCATTGACATCTTTATGCCGGGGTGTCCTCCCTCCGCCGATCGCATTCGGGCCACGATAGAACCTCTGCTCCAGGGCAAGCAGCCGATGATGGAAGGGAGAGACATGATCAAGTTTGGTTAATGAATCGAATGTTTGGTGTGGTGATTTATGAAGATGAACATACCACGCTAGGGGCGAAGCATCTGGATAGAAAATTTTGGAAGATTTCAGCATCATGCTTGCCAGATGCTTCGCCCTACAAATTCGGTCAATTCTAATGTGTCTAATTCGTGAATTGTTTTATGAGGTGTGCTGATGAGTGTTGATGATTCTAAATTTCAAGCCGAGTTGACGAAGGCTCTGGACGAAGCCCATAAAATCTGCGAAGAGAAAGGCAAGGATTCTCCAGAGTGTGCGGCTGCGTGGGACGTGGTGGAAGAGATGCGAGCAGAGGTCTCGCACCAACACCAGGAGCCCCATAAAACGAACTTCGACCAGTATGTGGAAGACAACCCAGATGCGCCTGAAGCCCGCATGTACGATGACTAAATTCAAATCTTTCAGTGATGAATTCAGTGATGAAGTTAATCAAGCCTGAGTTCCAACGAACAAGCCCGCCCCAATGTTAAGGAGGTCTTACCTGTGTCTAAAACTGTTGTCATTGATCCCGTCACCCGGATTGAGGGCCACGCTAAAATTTCTGTCTTTCTCGACGATGCAGGAGAGGTCGATAAGGCGCAGTTCCATGTGGTGGAATATCGGGGATTTGAGAAATTCTGCGAAGGTCGGCCTTTTACCGAAATGGCTGGAATTACGGCTCGGATTTGCGGGATCTGTCCGGTCAGTCACTTAATTTGTTCGGCAAAGACGGGGGACAAGATTCTCGCGGTCAAAGTCCCGGTAGCGGCGGATAAATTACGGCGGTTGATGAACCTGGGGCAAATTACGCAATCCCATGCCCTCTCCTTCTTTCACCTGAGCAGTCCCGATTTTCTTTTGGGATGGGACAGCGACCCCGCCAAACGCAATGTGTTTGGGTTAATTGCGGCTGATCCCGATCTGGCACGAGCAGGCATTCGTCTGCGACAGTTTGGCCAGAAGGTGATCGAACTGTTGGGAGGCCGCAAGATTCATGCGGCGTGGACGGTTCCCGGTGGGGTGCGATCGCCCCTCAGCGACGAAGGCCGCGCCTGGATTGTGGACAGACTCCCCGAATCCTTTGACACCATTCATAAAGCGCTCGACATCTTCAAGGGGTTGATCAACGGCTCCATGAAAGAAGAGGTGTCGGTCTTCGGTGAGTTTCCCTCGCTGTTTATGAGCCTTGTGAGTCAGACCGGAGAGTGGGAGCACTACGACGGATATCTGCGGTTTACCGACAGTGAAGGCAACATCGTTGCCGATCACCTGAGCGAGGATGATTATCAAGACTTTCTGGGTGAAGCGGTTGAAGATTGGTCGTATCTGAAGTTCCCTTACTACAAGCCGTTGGGCTATCCAGACGGAATTTATCGGGTGGGGCCATTGGCGCGGTTGAATACGTGCGATCGCATTGGCACAGCCGCAGCAGATAAGGAACTCCAAGACTTTCGTGAGTATGCGGGCGGCGTTCCGACCTCATCTTTCCTCTACCACTATGCCCGCCTCATCGAAATCCTCGCCTGTCTGGAAAAGATTCAGATCTTGATGGACGATCCCGATATCGTATCCAGCCGTGTCCGGTCAGAAGCGGGGGTGAATGCCCTGGAAGGCGTTGGTGTCAGCGAAGCTCCACGGGGAACGCTCTTCCACCACTACAAGGTCGATGACAATGGCTTGATCAAAAAGGTGAATTTGATCATCGCGACGGGGCACAACAACCTCGCCATGAACAAAACGGTGACCCAAATCGCCCAGCATTACATCCACGGCGAAGAAATTCCCGAAGGATTCTTGAATCGCGTAGAAGCCGGGATTCGCTGCTATGATCCCTGCCTGTCATGCTCCACCCATGCGGTTGGACAAATGCCGTTGCATATTCAGCTTGTGAAACCTGATGGGAGTTTGGCGCAGGAGGTGTATCGATAGGGTGTTTGGGCTGGGGTAAAGGGGCGATCGCCCACACCCCCGGTCTTATCCAGAGTGCATCGACGATTCTCTAGTAATGTATCTTTTGCTCTCTCCTCCATTGAAGTTTAGTCGCGGAACTCATCATGCCGAAAGAAAACTTATTTCTTTGTATGGGATCGGCCTGTCACCAACTTGGGGTCTATGACGTGCTCCCTCAGCTCCAGGCATTGATTAAAAAACATCACCTCGAAGATGTGGTTGAGCTAAAAGGTTCATTCTGCTTAGAGAGCTGTAGCCAGGGCATTGTGATGAAGTTTCGCGACACTTTTTTTACTGATATCAGTCCACAAAACGTAGAAACGACATTTGAAACAAAGATTCTGCCTGAAATTCAGGCAACGCTTTCCACTGTCTAACTTATGTCGGTCGTCTGTACACTGAGACGTGCAGAGTTCTTTATCTATAATTGGAGCCATTGATACTCATTGATACTCACTGTTCATCCTGTCCTGAAGAATGGTTTCTACCATGTTGACCCAACCCGCGACAACAAACGTTCCCAATCATCTGTGGCAGTTGCTGTGGGAGTATGATCCCAACGGTCTAATTGTGGTGGACGCCGATCTCTACATTAAGCTGGTGAATCCAGCGTTCTGCCAGATGTTTGAGATTCAGCCAG
>JAYKJC010000052.1:0-3700 GCA_035285885.1 Leptolyngbyaceae cyanobacterium
ATCATCACCACCACTCACCTGGGAGCCTTCGATGCCCAATGGCTCCAGTCGTCCCAGATCTTAACCGTGAAAGCGGGGCAATTAATTCTCGATGATGCTTGAAATGATGGTTGAATAAGCTGAGCAGTGTAGGGGCACGGGTGGAGGACACGAGATGCATCGACGACAGATATTGACGGGATTGGCGATCGCCACAGCAACCACAGGACTGACAGCCCGAATCGGCTCAACGCAACATTCCTCGACTTCTCCTGCTCCGATTAAAGCGCCCCGACTCAAGCCAGGGGATACCGTCGGCATCATCAGTCCTGCCGGAGCGACCTATCAGCACGAAGAACTGGCGATCGTCGAAGAAGCCGTTCATGGACTGGGACTAATTCCCAAAGTCGCTCCCCATGCCCTTGATCGCTATGGCTATCTGGCAGGAACGGACGAAAACCGCGCCGCCGACATCAACGCCTTCTTTGCCGATCCAACCGTTGCCGCACTCTTGCCCGTTCGAGGTGACTGGGGAAGCGCCCGAGTCTTACCTTACCTGGACTATGATCTCATTCAGCAGAATCCCAAAATTATCGTAGGCTTCAGCGACATCACGGCATTGCTTTTAGGAATCCATGCCCAAACGGGACTGATCACCTTCCACGGCCCCCACGGGCTCACCGCCTGGGACGATGCCCAGGTTCAACCGTTCCGCCAACTGCTCTTCGACGGAGCCACACCCACTATTCAGAATCCAGTCTTTGGCGAGAATCAAAACCGACTGATGCAGGTGAAAGGCCGCATTCAAACCATCACTCCCGGACAGGCCACCGGAAAACTGGTGGGCGGCAATCTCTCGGTAATTTCAGGAATGGTCGGCAGCCCTTACCTGCCCGATATGAACGGTGCCATTCTCTTCTTAGAAGATGTGGGAGAACGCCCCTATCGCATCGACCGCATGCTGACCCAACTCAAGTTGGCTGGAATCCTGGATCAGCTTGCAGGGTTCATTTTTGGACAATGTACCTCCTGCAATCCCGGCAACAGCTTTGGGTCACTGACCTTAGAAGAAATCTTACTCGATCATATCCAGCCCCTCGGCATTCCTGCCTGGTCAGGGGCTTGGCTGGGTCATGTGGAACCGTTGCTTACGGTTCCGATCGGTGTAGACGTGGCGATCGCCGCCTCCGAGGGAACCATCCAATTACTTGAACCTGCTGTCGGGTAAGAGGAGAGGGATTGGCGGATCCCCAGCATGTTCTTACGCTGCTGAGCAACCGTTGCATAGAAGGTGTACTCCTGATTTTTTGCTGGTCGATCGTATATAGCGGTGTGCAAGCTGGTTAAGCACAGGCAAGGGGCTTAAGCCCCTTGTTCACGGGTTGATTTTGTACTTGACCCATTAGCAAACTGCTATAGTCCTCACTTGATTGAGGGATGGAATTTAAGATGGCGATCGCCTCTTCCCAAATTACAGGAACCAGATCATGTGATTAAACCGTCTGGAGAACTGCATGGGTTGATACACGATACGTAGTAACACTCATATAAGATATGCTGAACCTCGGTTCGGTATTCTCGGGCGACAATGTAGAGATAGGTGCACTAGCATAAACATATATTAAGATTTCGTTGCCTACGGCAAAAAAGTTGCGAAAGCAGTGTTCATGTTGCTGATTTGATTTAATGTGCATTCACTCGGAGCGATGGCTAATGGTCAATAAGCGAACCATTTTTTGTGATTTTGATGGTCCCATCGTCGATGTCTCAGAACGCTACTACCAAACCTATTTAACAGGATTGAGAGAATTGCAAAGCAATGGTGTTGATGGGCGAATGTCGTCTATCCGGCCCATGGAAAAACAAAAATTTTGGGAAATGAAGCAGCATCGTGTTCCAGACAGCGAGATTGCCATTCGTTCAGGAGTACCTGAGCAAGAAATAGATATCTTCCTATCGCGTGTAAGAGAGCTGGTCAATCAACCTCATCTGCTTCACTACGATCGCATTCAACCTGAGGCCAGGCGAGCGTTTCATCTACTCAACCAGAGAGGAGTGCGGTTAATTCTGGTGACTCTCCGATGTCAGCAACAAGCTGTCCAACTCCTCCATGAGTTTGGCTTACGCTCCTTTTTCTCAGACGTGTATGGAACCTCTGATGAAGATGCGGCTTATACAAACAGCGTTGACTGCAAAGTTGCACTGCTCCGCTCGGCCTGGCACGACCATCTCCATCAGTACGGTCGCCCCATTCAGTCTTGGATGATTGGAGACACTGAGGCCGATATTTGCGCGGGTCAAGCCATTGGCATTCCAACGGTTGCCATTACAACAGGCATTCGCAGCCAGTCCTATTTAAGACGCTTTAATCCGACCTACACATTTGATACACTCCTTCATGCTGCGCACGGCTTCGTCAAGCGCTCAACCCCTACATTCACGTCATGCTCAGACATCCACTCAATCTGCGCAATGGCTCAGTGTTAAAGGGTTAGCGCCGCAGATGGAAACTGGCTCTACCGTGTTTAATGCGCCTAAATACTTATTTGTACCTGGGTTTTACAGGCTTTTGAATCCTTGATTAAGTCCTAAGATTCTTACGCTTCCAAGGTAGGAAATGCTAGCGTATCCTCAGTACTTGAGGGAGGCACTTCCGTGGCTACGCCTGTAAACCTTTCACACGAATCACACCAACATCACAGCAACGCAGATGATGGCAATCATCGGGTTGCTGTTTTGCTCATGGGCTACGGTGAAGTCGAAAGCTATGAAGACTTTGCCAATTACAACGAGCAAGCGCTGAACTTGCTGACTGCAAAATTTGCGCCTGTTCCAACCTGGATTTATCCTCCACTTGCAAAATTGCTCGCCATCTTTGACCTCCATGAATGGAGCCATCAGCATGGCAACTTCATCTCGCCTCACAACGCTATTTTTGAACAGCAACGTGCAGGCATTGAAGAGTCGTTGCAGAAAGAATGGGGCGATCGCGTCCAAGTCTTCAAAGCCTTCAACTTCTGTGCGCCCTTCTTGCCTAACCAGGTGTTAGAAACCATTAAATGCCAAGGGTTTGATAAGCTCTTGATTTACCCGCTATTGGTTGTAGACTCCATTTTCACTAGCGGAATCGCCATTGAGCAGGTCAATCATGCACTCGCGACCCTTGCCGACTCAGAGAGTCACTGGGTGAAGGGGCTGCGATACATTCCATCGTTTTACGATCAGCCCGACTATATCAATCTCATGGTGCGGTTGGTTGAAGAGCGCATTCAAAAAGACTTGATTGTGGCCCATTTGCCTTCTCAAATCGGGATTGTGCTCTTGAATCACGGCTGTCCCCATGAAGCGAAGGGATTCACTTCGGGGATCGTTGAAAGTCAAGCCTTGTATGACAAGGTTCGGGATCAGCTGATTACCAAGTATCCGCTCATTTCTGTCGGTTGGTTAAATCACCAAACTCCAATGATTAAGTGGACACAGCCCAATGCTGAGTTAGCGGCGAAAAACTTGATGGAACTTGGGGCAACGTCAATTGTCTTTGCGCCC
The DNA here is from genome assembly GCA_035285885.1 of Leptolyngbyaceae cyanobacterium. GTDB lineage: Bacteria > Cyanobacteriota > Cyanobacteriia > CAKZMO01 > CAKZMO01 > JBCCWF01. Next base: position 3,526 of record JAYKJC010000052.1, read on the forward strand.
ATAGGCTTTGCCACCGAAAATCACGAAACGCTATTGGATGTTGAGCATATTGTTCACCATCTCCAGAGCAAGCGTCCGGACGTGACCTTTGTGCAGATGCCGTGCGTAAATGACCATCCTCATTTCACGCAAATGGCCGCTCGTTGGGCAAGCCCGTTAATTGCAGATTTGTTGG
>JAYKJC010000053.1:0-5200 GCA_035285885.1 Leptolyngbyaceae cyanobacterium
CGATCGCGTCAGCACAAATTTAAACGCGATTCGACAGATTCAATCCCGTGTGACTCAACAGGGGGGAACGCTGGTGCTGGTGCTAACGCCTTTGTTACGAGAACTAGACTTGCGAGAACTAGAATCCGCAGGCAGCCGAGAGTACGAAATGAAAGCGCGAGATCGCCTCGCCACGTTCACCCAAGACCATCAGATTCCCTATCTCGATATGCTGCCGATCTTGAGCAGGCAGACCGATCCGGCCATGCTGTATCGAGACCACATTCATTTCAATCCTCAAGGAAATCAGGTCATCACCGAGCAGATGATTGTAAATTTGTTGGAGAGGGCGATCGCCGCTCTTTAGCAATACAGTTACCCTAAGACTATTACCTTAAGACTATAGGGACAAAGATGGATTCGCATCGTGCGAAGCTTTTCCCTTGTCCCAGTTCTGGTTCATGATTCGGTATGCCGATTCCCACGTCAACAAAAACACCCTCCACGCGCATCAACGCCTCACGATCTTCACGATGGGGGGCGGTTATTCTTGCAATTCTTGTAGGACTGCTCGTTCTCCAGTTCATCGCTCATCTGGTGGCTGAAGCCTTTTGGTTCCAGGAACTGGACTATCTGAATGTTTTTCGCATTCGAATCGTCAACCGCTTCGGACTGTTCTTCCTGTCCTCGGCTCTTAGTGCGTTCGTGTTGTTTAGCAATTTGCGGCTGACGGGCGTTGCCAACCTGGCGTCTTATGGGAATCCCGCCGCGCCCCCACAGGCTGACCGTTCTCCCCCTTTGGAAGGCGACACGTCGTTAACGCTGCTCGATCTGCCATCGATTGGGCGACTCCGGCTGCGGATTCTGCTGCCGCTGGCGATTGTCCTCAGTGGCGTACTGATTGTTGTTTTTCTGTATCACAGCCAAATTGCCCTGAGCCACTGGCATCCTCATATTAGTGACTATCAGCCGTCTCCCCTGGTTCCATTTAGCATCAATCTTTCGTCGATCGGGGCATTGCTGATGACGCTTCGGCAATGGCCGATTTTTGCAGGAATCGGAGCTGCCGTGAGCGTGGCCATTCTGTTCTATCCCCGTTGGATATTGCGGGCGATCGCCCTGGTGATGTCGCTTGAGTTTGGGGTGATTATGGCAGAACAGTGGCCTCGGGTGCTGTTAGCCCTTTATCCCAGCAGCTTCAATGAACTCGATCCCCTGTTTCAACGCGATCTGAGCTTCTATATTTTTCAACTGCCCGTGTGGACGCTGCTGTCGTTTTGGCTCATGGGACTGAGCGTCATTGCGATTCTTTCGGCGGTGCTGCTGTATCTCTTGTCGGGCAATAGCCTGAGTCGGGGGCAGTTCGCTGGATTCACCGTCCCTCAGATGCGGCACCTGTTTGGGGTTGGCAGTGGACTGATGGGGGCGATCGCCCTGATGTACTGGGTGAGGCGCTATGAGTTGCTCTATTCTCCTCGTGGCGTGGCCTTTGGTGCAAGCTACACCGATGTGGTTGTTCAGCTTCCGGTGTACACAGGACTGAGCATTCTCGCGATGGTGGTGAGTGCGCTCTTGTTGGCCTATGCACTCATCATCCGGGTTCGGTTGGGTGACCTCTCACAATCCTCGGTTACTGGGGCGCGTATCGTTCACTCTCCCTCAGGGATTTCATCTCCCATCAGTCCGGTTGTCGTTAAACGGTCAACGCTACCTCCATCCTCTACGGCGCGGATTTCGCCAGCGGGTTCAGGAACGCAGCTCTCGCAGCCTCTTTCTGCACGTCAGGCTGAACAGCGGTTACCCTCATCGCGGAATGGGCAGTTCAACGGTCAGCGCAACGGGCAATCCAATGGTCAGCGCAACGGGCAATCCAGTGGTCAGCGTAGCGGACAAGAGAGTCTATCTCCCTATCGGTTGAACCGAACGCCTGTGTGGGTGGCGGCGAGTGTGGTGGCGTATTGGGCGATCGCCACTCTCACGGGTACGGTGCTTCCAGGGGTGGTGCAGCGGGCAGTGGTGCAGCCCAATGAACTCCAGCTCGAAACCCCATTCATCGAGCGCAGCATTGCCCTGACCCGCGAAGCCTTTAGTCTTGACCGGATTACCTCTGAAACCTTCATTCCACAGTCTGCTCTGACTGCGGAGGATGTTGAAGACAATCCTCAAACCATCAGCAACATTCGCCTGTGGGATTCTCGTCCTCTGCTCGAAACCAATCGGCAGTTGCAACGCATTCGCCTGTATTACGAATTCAACGATGCCGATGTCGATCGCTACACGATTACCCGAAGCACAGGCGAATCAGAACTCCGTCAAGTCCTGATTTCTGCCCGAGAGTTGAACTACGCCGACTTATCTGAAGATGCCAAAACCTGGGTGAATGAGCACCTGATTTACACCCACGGGTATGGGTTCACCATGAGTCCGGTCAACACCGCTGGAGATGATGGATTGCCGGAGTATTTCATTAGCGGGATTGATCACATTGCTAGCTCCGATGCCGTCCGGCGCAGCATTCCGGTTAATCGACCCCGCATTTACTATGGCGAACTCACGGATACCTACGTGATGACGCAGACTCAGGTGCGCGAGCTTGATTATCCCAGTGGTGATGAAAACGAATACAACACCTATGACGGCAATGGCGGGATTCCCATCGCTCAGTTTTGGCGACGCATCATGTATGCCAATCACCTGGGCGATTGGCGAATGTTGCTCAACCGATCGTTTACCCCTGACACTCGGCTGCTGTATCGGCGGAACATTAAAGACCGGGTGCGGGCGATCGCCCCTTTTCTGGAGTTTGACAGCGATCCGTACCTTGTTGTTGCAGACATCACCTCCGATATGCCATCATCTGAAACGCTCACGCCTGAAGCGCTTGGTGAAGACAACCTGACGGGCGATATACCCCTGATGGGAGCAGGCCAACGCCTCCAGCGAGGGCTGACGCAAACGCCACCCAACACCCTCTACTGGATCATCGACGCCTACACCACCAGTCGATACTTTCCCTATGCCGACCCTATTGACCACGGCTTCAACTACATTCGCAACTCCGTGAAAGTTGTGATTGATGCGTATAACGGCACGACGGCTTTCTTCGTCGCTGATGAAACTGACCCCATCATTCAAAGCTGGGACGGGATTTTCCCCGATATGTTTTTCCCTCTGAGTTCGATGCCGACTCCATTGCGAGAACACATTCGGTATCCTCAGGACTATTACCAGGTGCAGTCTCAACATCTGCTGGTTTACCACATGACCGATCCGCAGGTGTTCTACAACCGAGAAGATGAATGGCGAACCCCCACCGAGATTTACGCCAATGAGCAGCAGGTGGTCGAACCTTACTACTTGACGATGCGGCTGCCCACCGGAACAGCAGAAGAATTTATCTTATTTCGACCGTTTACCCCCATTCAGCGTCGCAACTTGATTGCGTGGCTGGCAGCCCGGTCGGATGGCGATCGCTACGGCACCCAGCTCCTCTACACGTTCCCTAAGCAAGAACTGGTCTTTGGCCCTGAGCAAATCGAAGCTCGAATTAACCAAGACCCCGTCATTTCTCAACAGATCTCGTTATGGAATCGAGAAGGGTCTCGCGCGGTTCAGGGCAACTTACTTGTGATTCCCATTGAAGAATCATTGCTCTACGTCGAACCGCTCTACCTGGAAGCAGAGCAAAACAGTCTCCCCACCCTTGCCCGAGTAATTGTGGTTTTTGCTAACCAAATCGCCATGGCTCCAACTCTTGAAGAGTCTTTGAATGCGGTGTTCCAGGTGAGTGGGAAAGACGAAGCTCCAACCATCGTTCGTCCGGTAGACGAGATCGATATTGATTCTCTCGACAGCGAAGGGTTAATCACGCCAGAAGCCAGTCCAGATTCAAACAACGAGCAGCCTCAGACGAATGAACCTGCTGGAGAAGAGGGCAATTAGGGGGAGTGAAGAAAATGCGCTAGATATAGAGGACTTGCGTAAGTCCTGGATAAAATATGAGAGATTCTCCTGTGAGTGGGGCGTCTATCCTTTAAAAAGAAGACTATGCTTAGAGAATAAAAGTTAGGTATGGATAAGGGCGTCGCTGATTTGAGGAATGATTTTCGTAGGGGCGTATGGCCGTACGCCCCTACTGTGGCCATTTATGAATCCGAATATGAATCCGAAAATTTTTGATTTATCCCCACCTTCAGCAACGCCTGAATGAGCGTAAGTGAAAATGTTAAAGAATGAACACCTCACGCATCGTTCACCTTAGGGTAACTCAAGGCTCTGATAGGTCAGAGAAAATCTTTTTGTTAAACGATAGATGAAACAGGGGTTTCAAAAAGAAAATGGGTTTGCAGCACGATAAACGACAATTGGTTGTGTGACAGTGGATTTATGTCGATTTACGCAGACATTGCTGACAAACTCCGACAGGACATTCGTCAAGGGGTTTATAAAGAAGGGGACAAGTTGCCCACAGAGCAGCGGCTAGCAGAACTGTTTGGGGTCAATCGTCACACTTTGCGACAGGCGATCGCCCTTCTTCGTAGTGATGGCCTGGTTCGTGTCGAGCAAGGGCGCGGCACGTTTGTCGCCAGTACTCCCATTCGATACGCTATCGGACGACGGGTTCGCTACAATGAGACGCTTACAAGTCATGGGTTAGTTGCAGAATCCCAATTTTTGCGTGCGGTTGAAGTGCCCGCTACGGATGCGGTTGCCATTTCACTAGAAATTCAGCCTGGAGACCCTGTCGCGATGGTCGAGCGATTAGCCCTGGCAAATGGGGCACCTATCAGCATCAGCAGTGGGTATTTCCCGTTAGTTCGATTTCCAGACTTTTTGTCAGACGTTCATCAATCGCGGCTACAGCGGCTGGGGTCTATTTCAAAGTTTCTGCAACAGTCTTTTAACTGTGACCACATTCGACGGCAAACAAAAGTATCGGCACGGACGGTTCAACCTCAAGATGCGCGATTGCTGGCCTTGCCGCTCAATCAGCCCATCTTGTTGGCCGAGTCGATTAACGTCGATCAAACGAACACGGTCATCGAGTATGGGGTGACCCGATTTCGCGGCGATTGCATGGAACTCGTCTTCGAAAACGACGTGTTAGACGCTGCGTTGTGATAGTTTACGAATAAAAGGGGGTTTTGGGGGGGCGGTGGGCGCCCCCAACCCCCCGTTAGTCGATTGTCTATAAGAACATGTGGCACAATAGAGTATGGCC
>JAYKJC010000054.1:0-3481 GCA_035285885.1 Leptolyngbyaceae cyanobacterium
GCAGACCACCGTTGCTGCGGCCCTGAATGGCCAGCCTGCGACTGCTGGTCCAGCGATTGGCAATCAGCCATTCTGCGGCGGCGATGAAGTCATCGAAGACATTCTGCTTTTTCAGCTTGGTGCCGCTCTGGTGCCACTGCTCGCCATATTCGCCGCCGCCCCGCAGGTTCGGAACCGCATAAATTCCACCCAGCTCCATCCAGGCCAGATTACTAATCGAGAATGAGGGGGTCAGAGAAACGTTGAAGCCGCCATACCCATACAGCAGCGTTGGGTTTTGTCCATCCAACGTCACTCCCTTTTTATGGGTGATAAACATCGGAATGCGGGTTCCGTCTTTGCTGGCGTAGAACACCTGCTTGGTTTCATAGTCGGCTGGATTAAAGTCAACGGTGGGCTGGCGAAAGACGGTACTTTCCCCGGTGATGAGGTTGTAGCGATAGACCGTCGTGGGCGTGGTGAATCCGGTGAAGGCATAGAAGGTTTCTGTGTCTTCTCGCTTGCCATAGAACCCGCCTACTGACCCAATTCCTGGCAGCTCTACCTGACGCACAAACGCCCCCTCAAGGGTAAAGACCTTAACCGCTGAGTAGGCATTTTGCAGGTAAGACGCGATGAATTGATGATTCAGCACACTGACGCTCTGCAAGGTTTCTTCGGCTTGAGCCAGAACTTCCCGCCAGTTTTCTCGCTCAGGCTGGCTGATGTCAATTTCGATCACTCGACTCCGAGGAGCGGCTAAGTCGGTCTCAAACCAGAAGCGCGTTCCATCATTATCGATGAATGAAAATTTGGCATCAAAGGATTGAATCAGCTCGACCACCGGAGCCTCCGGTTTCGTCAAGTCTTTATAAAACACCAGATTCTTGCGATCAGTGCCTTTCCATATGGCAATGACAAGGTAGTGCCCGTCGTCGGTGACGTCTCCGCTAAAGCCCCACTCCTTCTCATCGGGACGCTCGTATACCAGCATGTCCTCCGATTGGGGGGTGCCGATGCGATGGTAGTAGAGCTTCTGGAAATAGTTGATGTCTTCTAGCTTGGATGCCTCATTGGGCTCGTCATAGCGGCTGTAGAAAAAGCCCTGTTCATCATTCGTCCAGGCTGCGCCTGAAAACTTTACCCAGCGAATCAGGTCGTCTAAGTCTTCGCCCGTGTGAATATCTCGAATCTTCCAGTCTTGCCAGTCTGAGCCTGCGGTGGAGAGTCCATAGGCCATGTAGCGAGCGTTTTCACTGATGGCGAGTCCCGCCAGGGCGATCGTCCCGTCTTCTGAAAGCGTGTTTGGGTCAAGTAAGACTGTCGGTTCTCCGTCTAAATCAGTGAGGGTGTAGAGCACATCCTGGTTCTGTAGCCCATCATTTTTGAAATAGAAGAAGCGATCGCCCTTCTTGAAGGGGGTGCGAAACTTCTCGTAGTTCCACAGTTTCGTCAGGCGTTCTTTAATGGTCTGTCGCTCTGGGATACTTTCTAAATACTCAAACGTCACCGCATTTTGCGCCGCAATCCACTCACGAGTTGGGTCAGAATCGGGTTCTTCTAGCCATCGATAGGGATCAGGAACGGGAATTCCATGATAGTGATCGAGCTGATCACCTTTGGGGCTTTGGGGATAATTGAGCATAAGAATCTATATGAATTATGAATATCGATGGACTGAGAAGGCTGATGGACTGAGAAGGCTGATGGACTGAGAAGACTGACGAACTGAGAAGACTGACGAACTGAGAAGACTGACGGACTGAGAAGACTGACGGACTGAGAAGGCTAATGAACTGACGATTTTCTTAAGGAGACGTGCGTCAGGAGGGGAAGGCATGGCCCACCCCTCCCGGATGCCCTGCTGCTAAACGGTGCGCTATCACGATGAGAATTTCACCTTATAGAGCTGAAACAGCTCTCCCTCCTGCTGTTTCAGAATTTTTCCCTGTGCTGCTTTGATGGCCTCTTTCCAATCATCTAACGACTCTAAAAATACTTCTGCGCCCAGGTAGGTTTCAAGAATGGCCCAATTTTCTGCAATTTCAGCGTCAGGATTGATCACGTCAAACACAAATATTCCGTCAGGCTTAAGGACACGGCGCACCTCATCCATCACCAATTTCCAATAAGTGATGGGGTAATAGCAGCTAAACCCAGTGGCGATCGCCACATCAAACTGGTTGGGTTCATACTCAAGTTGATGGGCCGGGGCGAGCTTCACCCCCTTAAACAATTTGGAGTTGAGCTGAGGAGCACGGGTGACGAGCGCATCTCGCGCAACCGCACTAATCTCCTGCCCGTAGAACAATGCCTCCCATTCTCGCCAGGGGTAGATCAAAAAGCTCACCCCACATCCGATATCCAGGCAGTGCTGATTCTTCTTCGGCTTCGCCACCTCCCAGAAGGGCGATGCAATGCGCGGAGCTAATGCTCCAGAGGTCCATTCTCTAAAAATCGGCATGGCTTCGACTTCGTCTGGAAGAGAAAAGGCATCGCCTCGATACTCACGACTAAAACGCTGAGCCACGGTTGACAGGGTTGAATTCCATTGGCTGTCTGAGGCTTGACTTAAAAAGTTCGCTAACGTGCCGTGTGTATCTGATTGAGACTTTCCTTTGGCCATGCAAAACGCTCCCAAAAATGATCGGTAGCTGTTGTCACAGCATATCGATCAAATCCCGACGATGTTGGAAGAATGCATTATTTCTTAGGATTGAGCGACCTCTAGATTTCCCTCTTCAGCTCGTGGAACTTTATTGATGATGGTATTTGATGAGGACTTACGCATTTCTTTTACGCATTTCTTTGGGGATCTATAGTTTTGCTCTATGTAAGATGTAAACTTTGCGTTACAATCGCATGTTATATAAATTCATTTTTGTTTGAGAGACGGTTTATTGAAATGCAAATTACTCAAGAGACCCTTCCACAAAACGTTCTATCAGCCTCTGATACTACTGAGCGAGTGCATTCGCCAGAAACTGTGTGTTCGGTGAAGAAGCTCCCCTACACTCCAAACCAGCGGGTTGAGTTTCTCAACATACAAGCTGAGACTGAGGCTCTGCTCCAGCAACTCTATGTCGAAAGCTATCGCCGAAGACTCGCCCAACAAAGTTAGTCCCTAATCGATTTTAAGAATCAGAGTCAATCCCTCAAGGCTATAGGTGTAGACGCTTTGCGGATTTCTTGTTTCCAGCGTCTCGCTGGAAATGCCATTTAGAGCCTCTGGTTCCCACTCAATTTGGAGCCGGAGGCTCCTGTAGCGATTCCCTGCCAGAGTCAGGGAACCAGATATTTGTTTGACTCACTACTCGCTTGAGAGTGCTTTTGAGATCGTTATAGTTTTCTTGGGAAATCACGCATCCTGTGGTGAATCGGTATACAACAGAGGAGTTCTTCTGAGAAAGGCCGAGTTTCATGGACATGTCTGGCGATCGCCCCCTGGATAGCACCCCATCCAATCGTGTCAGTCCACAGGTTGCAGACCCTTCCGCTGAAT
>JAYKJC010000055.1:0-2688 GCA_035285885.1 Leptolyngbyaceae cyanobacterium
TTCTTTTTGTCGAAGTGGCGATCGCCCTATCCACCTCGAATATAAATCTCGAACGTAGATCTCGAACGTTAAAAGTCTGTGAGGTTCAGCGTTTTATGCTGAGCAGATTGATTATGATTAGAAAAGAAAGGTAATTGCATTACACATCCGCACATTATCCATGCATCACATCAACAAAAGTTATTTGCTTTGGATGTTGGTCTTCTTGGGTTTTGCTGGCATTCATCGTCTGTATAACCGTAAGTTCTTCACCGGCATTCTATGGTTATTGACGTTCGGGCTTTTGGGTGTTGGTCAGTTAGTTGACTTGTTTGTCATTCCGGGGATGGTCGATGAATACAACGCCCGCTTGATGTTTAGGCGAACGTTTCGGCAATCCTCAGGCGATCGCTAAGCTCCACTTGAGCTTTGGCGCAGCGCGATAGATTCAAGAGATAGATTCAATCCAAGCAAAATTCAATCAAAAAAGAAGGCTACACATTTTGTATAGCCTTCTTTTTGTATGTCCTTAACTCTCGTCTACAGCGTTAAGTAGGTGGGCGTTATTATACTTCAGATGGCGTAGGTTGCGGTTGAGGAACGAAACCCAACGTCAGCATGGGTTACGCTATCGCTTTTCTTGAATGCCCCTTGGGCTATACCCATCCTACAAAAGATTCAGCCTACCTACTTATGCGCGTTGGTTAAGTCCAGTTATATGGGGCGTGCCGTATGCGGTTCGCAGGAAGACGACAGCTCTCTATTTGGTTTTGATTGAGCCAATGTCTGGTCAAACTATTCTGGTCAAACTATTCTGGTCAACCTGTTCTGGTTAACCCGTAAAGCTTCGAGCACTAGCGCTAGTTTCGAGTCAGCCACTTCTGACCGTTAAGCCGCTGAACGACGTAAAACACCATCAAGTCGAGGGTGACTTTGCGCTCGTCGATCATAAAAGATTCCAGAGTCGCTGGTTTTGAGCCCGAATCTGAAGCCGCATAGAACTTGGGTGCCTTGATGTCATCTTTTTGAAAAGCGATAAAAAACGTCCGCTTATCATTATTCCAATGGCCTACTACCTGGGAACAGGTAGATGACTGATCAAAGCCTTTGATGGGAATGGGACGCTTTTCCAGGGATAGATGGATATCATCAATTCCTTCTGCCTTGAGGGATTTCTCCACTTCTGGAATGAAGTGACTCGTAATGAACTCCTCAAACGGCTTATCTTCCACCGCAGGAGGCTTTTCCTTCTTAGGCTTTGCTCCGGCAGCTTTGCCCTTGGCGGCGGCATTAGGCTTTGCATCACCGTTGGAAGCTTTCGTCTCGCTACCCTTCGCTTCAGGCTTTTTATCTTGTGTCTCTTCTGCCATAGGTCAAATGATTAGCAACATTTGCAAGAACCGCGCCGACTAAAACTCTTTGCGTACGTTTATGTTAAACCATAATCCATCACGTAAACGTGTGTGCGTTGAGACTGTCTGAACGGAAGAACGAAATATCTGACCTCATGTATAACGGTTGGTGATGAATCGGATGGATCACAGTTAATTGAGACGCATGAAGATGCAGGCGATCGCCCTCTCCTCCCCTTCCGTAGAGGCGATCGCCCAGAATGGGAATGCCCAGCCCAGCCGGATCAGCAGCATGAACTCTGAGCTGATGGGTTCGCCCGGTGAGTGGGATAAATTCAACTTCGGTGAGGTGCTCATATCGGGAGACCACACGGAAAACCGTTTGGCTGGGTTTCCCGGTGGCACGATTCACCCGCTGCTTGGGACGATGCCGATAGTCAGCACTCAGGGGAAGATCAATCATGCCCTGATCCTGAGCCACCTGACCGTCTAAAACAGCTCCATAGACCTTCTTGATGGTTCGTTGCTGAAACTGCTGGTTGAGATGGGCGTGAGCGTCTGCTGTTTTCGCCAAAAGAAGAATGCCAGAGGTGTCGCGATCGAGTCGATGAACCGCTGCAAGGTAGATTTTTTCGGGGGGCATGAGTCGGAGGCGACTGAGGACACTGTCTTGGGTCGAGGTGTGGCGACCGGGCACGGAGAGCAACCCCGGAGGCTTATCGACGGCAATGAGCCACTCGTCTTCATAAAGAATGGGCAGGTCGAGGGAGGGGGATGACAGCGTTCGACGATGAACCTCATCAGTTAGGCCAGAGAGGAGAAACCCCATGATGGGCTGGCAGCGCTCGGTACACGCCCCGTAGAAGCGCCCGTGAACTTTGTCGCCACGGGGAGGGGACGGCCCCCACCAAAATTCTGCCATTGCGCTGGGATGGAGCTGATGGGTCGCGGCATAGTGCAAGAGTTTGGGCGCACAGCAGTCGCCAGTTCCCGTGGGCAGAGTCCCTGTGGGGGTAAGGGAGGACAGGTCAGATGATAGCCCTCGGAAATTGGTGAGCCGATAGACTTCATGCATCTGTGCCTGTAAGCAGCGGGAGAGATGCTTGCGTTCTTGTTTGAGTTCTCGAATCTGGCGATCGCCCTCTTCCATCGTTTGCCGCAACGGGAGAAGAATGGCGTCTCTTTCTCGTTTGAGCCTGCGTCGCTCCATGCCATCATGGCGGCTCTCATCATCAAGTGTGGCGATCGCCCGTTCATACTCCGCCGATGTCAGCCGCTGATGCTCCCATTGCGATTGGAGAATCTGCCGTTGGTCTTGCCGTTGGCGCTTTCGCTGTCGATGGCGATCGCCCATTTC
>JAYKJC010000056.1:0-5448 GCA_035285885.1 Leptolyngbyaceae cyanobacterium
CTTCTCCAACGGCATTAAAAACCTCCAAACTATATCCGTTCTCATCATTAGGCATAGGATGATAGTCCACGACCGTTGCAACATCCCCTCGCTAAAGATTGTGTTGAGGCAAATCAACGAACAACGCAACCCGTGTAAACAATTTAAATTTCACGGGGATGTTCCTCGCGTTAGTGTTCTGCTGGAAGAGCAACGGGGTTTTCCTCGTTTAACTCAGGGTAGGCAGATGAAGGACTCGGCTGGCCATCATGGGGCGATCGCCCATCCGTCAACGACTTGATAATGATGTAAAGCACGGGCACCGCAAACAGGCTGAGGAAGGTCGCGATAAACATCCCTCCGAATACCGCTGTTCCTAAAGACTGGCGACTTCCTGACCCCGCTCCCGTGGCAATCACCAGTGGGAAAATACTGCTCAGGGTTGAAATAGCCGTCATCAGAATCGGACGCAGACGCTGCTTGGACGCCTCCAGAGCCGCTTTCTGAATGGGAAGCCCCTGCTCGCGCAGTTGGTTAGCAAACTCCACAATCAGAATCGAGTTCTTACTGGCCAGGCCAATCAACATCACCAGTCCAATCTGTCCGTAAACATCATTGGGGAAGCCCCGCACAAACTGGGCAATCAGCGCTCCCATAATGGCGAGGGGCACCGCCAGCATGATGATGGCCGGGTCGATGTAGCTTTCGTACTGAGCCGCCAGCACCAGGAAGACAAACACAAGCCCCAGCCCAAAAATGATGGCGGCCTGCCCGCCGGATTCGACTTCCTCAAGGGCGGTTCCCGTCCACTCATACCCCACGCCAGGGGGCAACACTTCCGCCGACACCCGTTCCATGGTCTCAAGGGCTTCGCCAGAACTGTACCCCGGAGCCGCTGCTCCGTTGATTTCAATGGAACGGAAAATGTTGTAGTGGTTAATGGTTTGCGCCCCGGTGATGGATTCGAGGGAGACCAGGTTCCCAATCGGGATGTTCTCACCCAGCCCAGACTGGACATAGAGCTGACCAATATCGTCGGGATTCGAGCGAAACTCCTCACCCGCCTGAACATAGACGCGATAGGTTCGACGCCCCAAGTTGAAGTCGTTGACGTATTGAGACCCCAAATAGGTTTGCAGGGTCGCAAAAATATCATCAATGTCAACCTGGAGGGCTTTTGCCCGATTTCGATCCACATCGATCAGCAACTGGGGCGTATTCGCCGCGTAGGTGCTAAACACACCCACGAGGCTTGGATCTTGGTTTGCGGCTCCCAGCAGCGCGCCCATGGACTGCACAAACTGATCGAGGCTGAGATTGCCCCGACGATCCTGGAGCTGATATTGGAATCCACTAAAGCTTCCCAGTCCTTGAATAGAAGGTGGATTGACGGCGAATGCCCGCACTTCTGTAATTTGAGACAGCATCCCCTGGACTTGGCCAATAATCGCTTGAACGGACTGATCTGGAGCGTTGCGCTCAGACCAGGGAGTGAGAGTTGTGAAGATGACTGCGCTGTTCGCCGTGTTGCCGCTGAAGCCAAAGCCCCCCACGGCAAACGTCGCTAACACGCCTGGAACCTCCAGGTACGTCTCTTCAATTTGCCGCATGGCATCGCTGGTGTAATTCAGCGATGTTCCTTCTGGGCCTTGAACAATGGTGATGAAGTAGCCCTGGTCTTCATCGGGCAGAAACGCTGTTGGAACAAAGGTGTAGAGCCAAAAGGTAAAGGCCAACAGTCCGGCAAAGATGGCCAGAACGATGTACTTGAGATTGACGAGGTTGCCCAGGATGTCGTCATATCCACGCTGGAGCCATCCCAGTCCGTCATTGAAGGTGTGAAAGAGGCGTCCGAGGAAGCCGCCCATTTCAGGTTTACGGCGCAGGAGGAGGCTCGAAAGGGTCGGCGTCAGGGTAAGGGCATTGAAGGTGGAGAGGGCGATCGCAAACGCAATGGTCAACGCAAACTGACGATATAGTGCCCCCGTCGTTCCAGGGAAGAAGGCTACGGGAATAAACACCGCCATCAGCACCAGCGACGTGGCAATCACAGCCCCCGTCAGCTCTTGCATCGCCGACAACGAAGCTTGAACGGGCTTCATGCCCTTCTGCTGAATCTTTGTGCTGATGTCTTCAACAACCACAATCGCATCGTCAACGACCATTCCTGTGGCCAGGGTCAAGCCAAACAGAGTCAGGCTGTTGATGGAGAAGTTGAAGACTTTGACAAACGCAAAGGTTCCGATCAACGCCACGGGAATGGTGATTGCAGGAATGAGCGTCGTGCGCCAGTCTTGCAGAAAGATGAAGATCACCAAGACCACAAGGCCCACCGCTTGAATCAGCGTCCACGCCACACCCGCCAACGATTGCTGCACAAAGTCCGTGGTGTCGAACCCAATGTCGTAGACCATGCCTGGAGGAAACTCCTGCTCCAGGTCTTTCATGGCGTCTTTGACCGCTGCCGCAACCTCTAGCGCATTGCTGCCCGGAATCTGATAGATACCCAGGCCCACCGCATCATTGCCCCGAAATCGCAGGAACGTGTCGTAGTTTTCAGCTCCCAGCTCGACCTTGCCCACATCCTTCAACTTAACCAGGCTCCCGTCGTCCCCCGTTGCGAGAACGATTTCTTCAAACTGGGATTCATCCGTCAAGCGGCTCAGGGCTCTCAAATCGAGCTGATATTGGCTGTCTGAGTTGGGAGGCTGCCCAATGCGTCCTGCCCCAACCTGAATATTCTGTTCTCTGAGCGCATCGACCACATCCTGTGCCGCCAGGTTTCGGCTGGCGAGTCGATTGGGATCGAGCCAAATGCGCATGGCGTACTTCCGTTCGCCGAAGATCTGAACATTGGCGACTCCCTCAATCCGCTTGAGCGCATCGACGATGTACAGGTCGGCGTAGTTGCTCAAAAACGTGCTGTCGAGGGTGCCAGTGTCGCTGTAGAGTCCAAATCCCATCAGAATACTGCTGGACTCTTTGCTGACCGTGACTCCCGTTCGTATCACATCTTCCGGAAGTTGCGGTTCAGCGGCGGAGACGCGATTCTGCACATCGACCGCAGCGATGTCTTGGTCGCGGCTAGAGTCAAAGGTAACGGTGATAGCGCTATTGCCGTTGTTGCTGCTACTGGAGGTCATATAGCGCATGCCCTCGACCCCGTTGATTTCTCGCTCCAGGATCGTGGTAACCGCATCTTCGACCGTGCGGGCATCGGCACCAATATAGGTCGCGTTGACGGTGACCTGCTTGGGACTAATGTCGGGATATTGGGCGATCGGCAAGGTGGGAATGCTGACGGCCCCAATAATCAGAATAATCAGGGAGCAAACCGTGGAAAAAACCGGACGCTTGATAAAAAATTCGACAAACATGAATCACCGTGGCTGCAATGTTATCCGTGAACTCTGACGCTGACCGTGGGAACCAACTGCGATTGAAGGACTGTGTTTGTCAAGACTGTGATTGAAAGACCGCAATGGGGGCACCCGCGACTGACGCGGCGTGAACGTATTGGCTTGAACGTATCGATGGAGAAAGCCGTAGAGACTTCGGCATTTGCTTCAGACCACCATCCAGGACATATCCAGGGTGCATCTAGTAGATATCTTAGATATCTAGTGCGCTCTAAGGAGATACCTCAGCCGATTCTTGAGATTCTTCTTGGGGCTGAATCGGGGCTCCATCGGACAAGTTAAGAATCCCTGTGGTGACAATTTGGTCTCCGGGTTCTAATCCTTCTAGCACATGGTAAGAATTGTCTTGAATTTGACCGAGCGTCACGAGACGCTGTCGCGCAACCCACTGAGGCTCGCCCTCTGCCGCGTCTGGCTGAGGTTCGGCCACGAAGATGAAGGTTTGTCCCCCCAGTCGAGAAACCGCTGATGCGGGCACCATGACGCCCGGCACTTCTTCCCAGATGATGAAGGCTTCGACCCGCTGGTCATCCTGGAGTCGCCCACTTGCGTTCTGAAAGATGGCTTTCACCAGAACAGACTGGGTGGCGGCATCCACCAGGGGAGAGACAAAGCTGAGGCGACCGTCAATCTGCAAGTCGTCGCCGGAGAATCGCCTGAGCTGAACGGGGAGTCCAACCCGGAGTTCATCCTGGCGTTCAATGGGAACGGATAGTTCTAATTCAAGGGTTTCGTTTTGGGTGATGGTTGTCAGCTCATCGCCGACTTCAACGAAGTCTCCCAGCTTGATGGGGAAATCTCCGACAATGCCATCAATGGGGGCTGCAATTTGGGTGTCTTCAAAATCAGATTGGACAGCGGCGGCTTCTGAGCGGGCTTGACTTAATGACGCCTCGGCTTGAGCCTCTGCGGCTACGGCTGCTTCAACCTGATCTTCTGCCGCATCACGATCGGCGATCGCCGCCTCGTAATCGCGCTGAACCACATCCAGTTCTTGCTGAGACTGTGCTCCCTCATTCACCAGAAACTGGAATCGCTCCAGTTCATCTTCTTGGAGCCGCACTTCGGATTGGGCACTGACCAAATTTGATTCAGCCGCTCTCAATTGAGCCTGGCTATTGGCAAGCAATGCCTGGGCTGCACCGACACTGGCGCGTGCCGCTCCAAGCTCGGCCTGACTCCGATCGGGACTCAACTCCACAATGAGTTCTCCCGCCGACACGGATTGTCCGGGTGAGACATAGATGCGGGTGATTTGTCCATCTACCTCAGGTTTGAGCACTACGCCTCTTTGGGCATCCAGTGTTCCCACAAAGCCTGAGCTGATGGTTACCGTTTCTTGCTCCAGGGTGTCGAGGGTGACCGGAACAGGGCCAGACTGAAAGCCTCCCTGAGGGGGTTGGCCTGCCGCGAGCGATCGCCACAAAAAGTATCCCCCCGTGCCCAAGGCCAGCAACGCAATCAGCCACCACAGCCACGGCCTGGATTTTTGAAAACGAGATGCTGACACGGCACTTTGATGCGTCTCTGTCGGTGTTGTTGTCATTGATGAATCTCGATAAAAGGAAGCAGGCAATGGGTAGCGACTAGCCCATTAACGGACTCGACTGTCCAAGGATGGAACGGACTCGACTGTCCAAGAACGTAGATGAAATGTAGACGAAATATAGATGTAGAGGCTCAGGATAATCTTTTTTAGCGCAATCGTATGTTCAGCAATGAAACTCTCCCCGATGAATGAAGCAAAATACCTGAGCAACTCAGCAAAATGTCCAAACTAAATGTCCAAACTATTCAGAGAAATTTAAGACCAGAAATCTGAGTTAGACCCAAGGAGAGAAAAAAGATGAACACGCTAGAGAAAAGAGAATCTAAAAAAGAAATGAGAGTATGAAACGCATTAATAGCAAATAAAAACCAATCAGCAAGAACCCAATTCCTTTCAGAACCTCCCCTTCGACTGCGCTCAGGGGACGCTGATGCAGAAAACAGCTCATTCTGTGTAGCTAGACTTTGTTTAGCTACACTATGCCAATAAGGATAGTTTCAC
>JAYKJC010000057.1:0-7994 GCA_035285885.1 Leptolyngbyaceae cyanobacterium
CTCTATTCCTCGCTCGCAATAAAAGTCTCGCTAATTTGCGAAGATGCCTCATGGGTCAAACGACAGAATTTTGGGTGTTCAGATGGGTAGAACTATCAGAAGAGGGCGATCGCCAAACTAATCAAAATCAGCCCTAAAAACAGCATCAGTGTTGAGTTTCGCTTGACCCATGAGTTCAACCTTTGAGCGAAAGAGACAGGCACTGGCTCATCGCCGAGAATCGGGACTGCGGCGTCGTGATACATCGTGCACTCCTTTGCATGGGGGCGTTTGGGGTAGTTGCAAGAATCATCTTTGTCATACAAACAGGTGTCACATAAATAGGAGCCGTCAGTCGCTTGGTGCAGCGGAATTCCTTTATGGCCAAATGCTTTCAGTGGATTTTTACAGTAGGGGCAGGCGATCGCCGCAGAATCGACAATCGTTCGTTTACAGCGTGGGCATTCAGGCATGGGGTTGAATGAGACTCAGGACGCTTCCACTATAGGCCGTCTACATCAGCTTTGCGGAATTTTGACTGTCACTTACCTGTCACTTACGCGTCACCCGACGATAAGAATTTACGAACTTGATACGCTTTAGATTCAAATAGCTCATAGACGCCACTTCCCATGGCCTCATCAAACTGAGCATTAATGCGGTCTAAATCACTGTTAGGAATGGAATACCATGAGTCAGTGCTATCCCATCGGATCACAGAAATGACCTCTGTTAAGTCGTCAGCGCTAATCCACACTTCTTTGCCGAGAAACCCGTCGTATTGCGAAAGCGCGGCTGTCCAAATTTCTTCGTCGAGCCTGACAAATTGTTCTCGCAGATCTTCCTGCACCCGGAATCGTAACCACTCAATCACCATTGCAGTTCTCCTAGCTTTTTTCTTTTAATCTCTTAATACAGTTGCTCAAATATCCGTTAATCGCAACTTGCTTTCAGAAAATATGCCACTGGGCCAGGTATTGCTACGACTTGGCAAACTTCTTTTCTTCGTAAATTTTGCCAAGTTGTGTATTGCGATATAACCTCACACAAAAAAGCCCTCGCCAGACTCGGCGAAGGCTTCTTTGTCTAATCGAGATTCAGCACTCTTCCTAGCCGTATCGACTTGCCGTCGAAGCAATTAGGAATGCAGCATACGTCAGAATGTACCCCACGCTAAAGTGAGCCAAACCAACGAGACGTGCCTGAACGATAGAGAGTGCAACGGGCTTATCCTTCCAACGAACGAGGTTCGCAAGAGGAGTCCGCTCATGAGCCCAAACGATCGTCTCGATCAACTCCTGCCAGTATCCTCTCCAAGAGATGAGGAACATGAAACCTGTCGCCCAAACAAGGTGCCCAAAGAGGAACATCCATGCCCAAACAGAGAGGTTGTTCATGCCAAACGGGTTGTAGCCGTTGATGAGCTGAGCGGAGTTGAGCCAGAGATAATCTCTCAGCCAACCCATCAAGTAAGTAGAGGACTCGTTGAACTGAGCGACGTTGCCTTGCCAAATGCCCAGATGCTTCCAGTGCCAGTAGAAGGTGACCCAACCAATGGTGTTCAGCATCCAGAACACAGCGAGGTAGAACGAATCCCATGCAGAGATGTCGCATGTACCGCCACGGCCTGGACCGTCACAAGGGAAGGTGTAACCGAAGTCCTTCTTGTCGGGCATGAGCTTGGAACCACGAGCATCCAACGCACCCTTAACCAGAATCAAGGTTGTCACGTGGAGGCCGAGGGCGATCGCATGGTGAACCAAGAAGTCACCAGGCCCAATGGTCAAGAACAAGGAGTTTGCGCCATTGTTGATCGCATCCAACCAGCCGTCCAGCCAGACGTTGCCGTAGTTTGGATATGCCGTGTACGCCACGCTGTCAGGATTTGAAAGCAGAGTGTCAAATCCATACAACAGCTTACCGTGTGAAGCCTGAATCCACTGAGCAAACACAGGCTCAACGAGAATCTGCTTCTCAGGGGTACCAAACGCAACAACAGTGTCGTTGTGAACGTAAAGACCCAGCGTGTGGAAACCGAGGAACAAGGATACCCAGCTCAAGTGAGAGATGAGGGCTTCCTTATGCTCTAGCATCCGCGCCAGCACGTTGTTCTCATTCGCTTTCGGGTCATAATCCCGAACCAAGAAGATCGCACCGTGGGCAAATGCTCCAACCATCAAGAATCCAGCAATGTACTGGTGGTGAGTATAGAGCGCCGCCTGAGTGGTGTAATCCCGTGCGATGAACGCATAGGACGGAAGCGAGTACATGTGCTGCGCAACCAGAGAGGTAACAACACCGAGACAAGCCAAGTGCCAACCTAACTGGAAGTGCAGGGAATTGTTGTAAGTGTCATACATTCCCTTGTGACCCGCTCCAATCAGTCCACCAAAAGGAGTGCCCTTTGGAGGATTGTGAGCTTCCATGATCTCCTTCATGCTGTGGCCAATACCGAAGTTTGTCCGGTACATGTGACCTGCAACGATAAAGAGAACGGCGATCGCCAGATGGTGGTGAGCGATATCCGTCAACCACAGTGCTTCAGTCTGAGGATGAAAACCACCCAAGAAGGTCAGGATTGCAGTTCCTGATCCGTCAGCCGTACCAAAGATATGGCCTGCGGTGTCAGGATTTTGAGCATAAACACCCCAGTTTCCAGTGAAGAAAGGCTTAAGCCCTGCTGGGTGAGGAGCGGTGCTCAAGAAGTTATCCCAACCCACATGCTGTCCGCGTGCCTCAGGAATGGCGACGTGAATCAGGTGACCTGCCCAAGCCAGAGAGCTAACCCCAAATAAACCAGCCAAGTGGTGGTTGAGGCGAGACTCAGCATTCTTGAACCAGGACAAGCTGGGGCGGAACTTCGGCTGGAGGTGAAGCCAGCCAGCAAACAAGAATACAGCAGACAGAATTAACAAGAAGACTGCGCCACTGTAGAGGTCACCATTGGTGCGCATTCCAATCGTGTACCACCAGTGATAGACACCGGAGTAAGCGATGTTCACAGGGCCAGCAGCACCGGCTTGAGTGAATGCATCAACCGCAGGTTGACCGAAGTGAGGATCCCAGATCGCATGGGCGATGGGACGAATGTTGAGCGGATCAGTGATCCACTGCTCAAAGTTGCCTTGCCAAGCGACGTGGAACAGGCTGCCCGATGTCCACAAGAAAATGATTGCAAGATGACCGAAGTGAGAAGCAAAAATCTTTTGGTAAAGATTTTCCTCTGTCATGCCATCGTGGCTTTCAAAGTCATGGGCTGTGGCAATCCCGTACCAGATCCGCCGTGTGGTTGGATCCTGCGCCAAATCTTGGCTAAATTTTGGGAATTTGGTTGCCATAAGTCTTAAAAGATCCTCCTCATGCTCAACCGGATACTGAAATGATTCGGGCGAGGAAGAATGACCAGGTGGTCACAATTCCTCCAAGGAGGTAATGCGCTACTCCAACAGCACGACCCTGAATGATGCTCAGAGCGCGAGGCTGAATTGCGGGAGCAACTTTCAGCTTGTTGTGAGCCCAAACAATAGACTCAATGAGCTCTTGCCAATATCCCCGTCCACTGAACAGGAACATCAGACTGAATGCCCAAACAAAGTGAGCACCCAAGAACAACAAGCCATAGGCAGACAGCGCTGAACCATAGGAGTTAATCACATTCGCTGCCTGTGCCCAGAGGAAATCACGCAACCAACCGTTAATAGTCAATGCGCTCTGAGCAAAATTACCTGCCGTAATGTGTGCGACGGAGCCATCTGGATTCACAGTTCCCCAGACATCAGACTGCATCTTCCAACTGAAGTGGAAAATCACAATTGACAGGGAGTTGTACATCCAAAACAACCCTAAGAAGACATGATCCCAACCAGAAACCTGGCAAGTACCGCCTCGGCCTGGTCCGTCACAAGGGAAGCGGAACCCTAGCTCACTCTTATCGGGAATGAGACGAGAGTTACGTGCATACAGCACACCTTTTAACAGAATCAGTACGGTGACGTGAATCGTAAAGGCGTGGATATGGTGAACCATAAAGTCCGCAGTACCCAGGGTAATGGGCATCATCGCGACTTTACCACCGACTGCGACAACATCGCCGCCAAACGCCACACTCGCAGTTGAGAGAGCATTAGGGGCTGTCGTTCCAGCCGCCGCAGTGTGCAAGCTCTGAACCCACTGAGCAAAGATGGGCTGTAGCTGAATCGCACTGTCAGAGAACATGTCCTGAGGGCGACCCAACGCACGCATCGTGTCGTTGTGAATGTAAAGACCAAAGCTATGGAAGCCGAGGAAAATACATACCCAGTTCAAGTGGGAGATGATTGCATCGCGAACGCGAATCACTCGATCGAGAACGTTATTCACATTCTTCGCCGGATCGTAGTCGCGAACCATAAAGATGGCTCCATGGGCTCCTGCACCTACAATCAGAAATCCTCCGATCCACATGTGGTGGGTAAAGATGGATAGCTGAGTTGGGTAGTCAGTTGCCAGGTATGGATATGGAGGCATCGCATACATGTGCTGAGCCACAATAATGGTCAGCGAACCCAACAGCGCCAGGTTTACAGCGAGTTGAGCATGCCAGGATGTCGTGAAAATCTCGTACAGACCGTCATGGCCCTTACCTCCGAAGAGGAGCGGATCGCCTTTGTGGCCTTCGAGAATCTCCTTCATGCTGTGGCCGATTCCCCAGTTGGTGCGATACATGTGTCCTGCAATGATAAACAGAACGGCGATCGCCAAATGGTGGTGAGCCGTGTCAGACAGCCACAGACCTCCAGTCACAGGGTTTAGCCCACCTTTGAAAGTTAGGAAATCTGAGTAGACTCCCCAGTTCAACGTAAAGAAGGGGGTTAACCCTTGAGCAAAGCTGGGGTAAAGCTCTGCCATCAAGCTCTTATCTAAAATGAACTCATGGGGCAGCGGAATATCCGCAGGTGCAACACCCGCATCCAGCAGTTTATTAATGGGTAAGGAAACGTGAATCTGGTGACCTGCCCAGCCGAGTGAACCCAGACCAAGCAAACCTGCCAAATGATGGTTCATCATTGATTCCACATTTTGGAACCACTCCAGCTTTGGAGCCTTCTTGTGGTAATGGAACCAACCTGCAAACAGCATCAAGCCAGCCATTACAAGACCGCCGATTGCTGTGCAGTACAGCTGAAATTCATTTGTGATACCGGAAGCACGCCATAGCTGGAAAAAGCCAGTAGTGATTTGGATTCCATGGAACCCGCCACCGACATCAGCATTTAAGATTTCTTGTCCAACAATAGGCCAAACCGTTTGAGCACTAGGCTTAATGCTCAGCGGATCAGCTAACCATGCTTCGTAATTTGAAAACTTCGCGCCATGAAAATACATGCCGCTCAGCCAGATGAACACAACGGCCAGGTGACCGAAGTGAGCACTGAAGATCTTTCGGGATATATCTTCTAAGTCACTGGTATGACTATCAAAATCGTGAGCGTCAGCGTGCAGGTTCCAAATCCAAGTTGTGGTTTTGGGTCCTTTCGCCAAAGTCCGGTCAAAGTGTCCCGGTTTGCCCCACTTCTCAAACGAAGTAGGAACCGGATCCGTATCAACCGTTACTTTGACTTCTGCACCACGCTCCCGTGGGGTAGTTGTCATTAGAGACTCTCCTCTCTCTAGACAAAGAACGGATCGGCGTTACCTTTTAGAACCTACAACGGATGATTAATGTTCATTTACTAACATCCATTGCAGAGGCTGTTACAGGTCAAAGCTTGCATCTCAAAAGCGATCCAAACTGCCTGGAAAACAATCCAGCCATACATTCGGAGAAGGCGGTGACCGCTTAGATTCCCGAGATGTAAGCCAGAACAGAGTTTCAACCTATCTACAAGGCGGCCTTTCGAGCATTATAGTGCTGCGATCTGCGTCATTTCAGACGCATTTAACAATAATTCAAACTGATCAAAGCATGATCTTCTCTATGTTTTCGCCTCAAACAAGCCAGCAGATTTTGAGCCTTTGCTTGACAGGATGTTACAAAACGCAATGCGAGCCGACTGTTAATCGTCTAGTTCAAAAGCTATGGTTTTGATACGAGAAGGCTTTCAGCTGTAATGCTTGAGTGATCCTGTTGTGGAACTTCAAACAGATTTGGGTACATAAAAAAACTTTATGAGTTGTTGCAGCTATCAATGTCTTGTTGAGGATTGAAATATCTCTATATCAACTCCTCTAAAAAATGTATTCGTTGAAAAGTCGTATTGATACGACTTGGATATGCCCCTCTTAAGTGAAAGATAAACATAGATTATGAGTAGGAATATTAGGAATATATTTATGTGCGCTTGTAAGCAAACGTTTCATTCCTGTTTCATGCTGTTTGTTTCGTGCTGACTGCCGGAAAGCCATGGGATATTGGTGTGAAGCCGTGAGACACTTGAGGTTAGGCAGTAACAGGAGGAGTAATCGAATGCGATCGCCCGTGACTTGGATGAAACGATTCAACACATTCCACAGATGTGTTGGTTGGATGTGTGTATTCGTTTTGGTGATCGGACTCGCTGGATGTGGCGATCGCCCCTCATCCAGTCCTCCTGCGTCTCTATCCAGCACCTCATCTAAGCGATTTGCAAAGGAAATTGTCGAGGTCGCGCCCCCTGCGTTGATTCAATCAGCGAGGCAAGTATTAGATAGCTATCAACCCCAAATCAAGATTGTGTCTCCTCGTCCGGGGCAAGTGTTAGACGATACTCAAGTATCTGTGACCTTTCAGGTCAATGATTTTCCTCTATTTAAAGATGAAGCATCGGGGTTAGGCCCTCATCTGCATGTCGTGCTCGACAACGAGAAATATCAGCCGATGTATGACGCCTCTCAACCGATTGTGTTTGCTGATTTGACGCCGGGAACCCATACAATTCGAGCATTTGCGTCTCGTCCCTGGCATGAAAGCTTCAAAAATGCAGGTGCGTATGCCCAGGTTTCCTTTGAAGTGTTCACCAACACCGCAAACACAGCTCCAGAAGAAAGCCAACCGATTTTGACCTATAGCCGACCAGCAGGGGCCTATGGAGCAGAACCCATCATGCTGGATTTCTACCTTACCAATGCGCCTTTGCATGTCTTGGCTCGGGAATCTGAAGAGGATGAGATCGAGGATTGGCAGATTCGGGGAACGGTGAATGGCCAAACCTTCACGTTTGATACGTGGGAGCCGATTTATCTCACAGGCTTTGTTCCGGGGCTAAACTGGGTCAAGCTTGAGCTGGTCGATACAAAAGGGAAGGTTTTGGATGGGCCGTTTAACAGTACAGCTCGCTTGATCGACTATCAACCCGGTGGAGAGGATGCTCTGTCTAAACTTGTGCGCGGCGAATTGTCGATGGATGCGGTGATGCAGCTAGTTGATCCAGACTATGAGCCTGCTCCTGAAGTCATCGAGCCTGCAATTTCTGAGGATGAGGATGTTGACGAACGTGATGAGTCTGAAGTGTCGCTTCCTGAATCAAGCCAGTCGGCTTCAGAAGTTTCAGGGTCTTCAGAAGCTTCAGAGTCTTCAGGTTCAACCATCAACCCAGGCGTCAATGAAGATGAGCCTGAGCGAACCTCTGAGCCGATGATCGATGAATCAACTCTCGACGAATTGCGCCGCACTACAAGCGAGAGTGTGCCTGATGATAGGGCTCCGGCGATCGCCCCTATTCTTTCTCCTGTAGACAGTTCTGCTGATGAGTCTGACCCGATCGATGACTCTGTGAGAACTGAAATGCCAGTGCAGACCGAAACCGAAATCAACGCACCGATTGAGTCGCCCATTGAGAAAGGGGTGGATGTGATGCCGCCAGAGTTTGATGAACCGGGTTCTGATGAAGAATTGGCAGAGGTCGCATCTTAAGAAAACGTGATTACTTCTCCTGTTCGCAAAATCATTCATATTGATATGGATGCTTTCTATGCCTCTGTTGAACAGCGGGATAACCCAGAGTATCGAGACAAGCCGATTGTGGTTGGGGGGCGACCGGAGCAGCGAGGGGCTGTTG
>JAYKJC010000058.1:0-6205 GCA_035285885.1 Leptolyngbyaceae cyanobacterium
CTAATTGGAAATGACTAAATTGAAAATTACAAATTTAGAGTATTAGCTATCTATAATAGTAGATTTCTCTAATCTTTGTATAAATTTTTGACACGTTTTCTTGTCAGAAGTAAATCTTTATGCATTAAACCCTCAAGGAAAGCCAATATCCCCATGTTCTGCAACCGTTCTATATAGAATGTCTTGCAGCCGCTCTGCATAGAATTCGCTTCTTGATCAGCAATTCTCACTATGAAAATTCAGGGGGCAAAACGGTCGCTTGTGGCGACCATTTTGCCCCCTGAATCAATACAAGTGAGCGCCGATAGGGCGCGAAGGCTTTCAAAATGAGCATTGCTGGAGGGAGAAACTGCGGCTTGACATAAGCATCTTTACTTGTGGATAATTATAGTTTGCAAAACTCTTGAAACTGGATAGACTCTTGGCTAACGTCATTGTAATCGGTGCCCAATGGGGCGATGAAGGGAAAGGAAAGATAACGGATCTCCTGAGCAAATCGGCGGATCTTGTCGTTCGATATCAGGGCGGTGTGAACGCAGGGCACACCGTTGTCGTTCAAGATCAAACATTCAAGCTGCACCTCATTCCTTCTGGCATCCTCTACCCTGAAACGCAGTGCATTATTGGCGCAGGCACCGTTATTGATCCAAAAGAATTAATTGCTGAGCTGGATCGCCTTGAAGCTCTTAATGTTTCAACGAAGAATCTAAGTATTTCTGAGTCGGCTCATGTGACCATGCCGTACCATCGACTTATCGATCAGGCGGCTGAGGAACGGCGGGGATCTCGAAAGATTGGCACAACAAAGCGCGGGATTGGCCCTACGTATGCAGACAAGTCAGAGCGAACAGGAATTCGGATGACAAATTTGATGAATTTGGATACGCTGAGTGACCAAATTCATTGGACGATTGAGTACAAGAATGTGATTCTTGACAAGCTGTACGGGCTTCCACCATTAGACTCAGATCTCGTGATCGCTGAGTACAAAGAGTATGCTGAGCGACTCCGTCCGTATGTTGCTGATACATCTCTACAGATTCATAAAGCCGTCCGAGCAAAGCGAAATGTTTTGTTTGAGGGTGCCCAGGGTACGCTGCTTGACCTGGATCATGGGACGTATCCCTACGTCACGTCTTCTAACCCGGTGTCGGGGGGGGCTTGCGTCGGAGCTGGAGTCGGCCCGACCATTATCGATCGAGTGATTGGTGTAGCTAAGGCGTACACGACTCGTGTGGGGGAAGGGCCGTTTCCAACAGAGTTGAATGGATCGATGGGTCAGGTGTTGTGCGATCGCGGGGCTGAATTCGGCACTACGACAGGTCGCCAACGAAGATGTGGATGGTTCGATGCGGTCATCGGTCGCTATGCTGTTCGCATCAATGGACTCGACTGTTTGGCTGTGACGAAGCTAGACGTTCTAGATGACCTGGATGAAATTAAGGTCTGCGTTGCCTATGACCTGAACGGTGAAACGTGTCGTGATTTACCTGGAGACGCGAATCGCTTCTCTCAATGCACGCCCATTTATGAAACCCTTCCAGGGTGGAAGCAATCGACCGAGCATTGCCGAAACTTGGAGGACTTACCACGTCAAGCCTTAGACTACCTCAAGTTTTTGGCCGAACTAATGGAAGTGCCGATCGCCATTGTGTCTCTCGGTGCCAGTCGGGATCAGACGATTATTGTCGAAGATCCGATTCATGGCCCCAAGCGAGCCTTGTTGCAGAATAGTAGGATGGTACAGCAGGCTCAGTTGTGATGAGTTGTGCGAGTGAGAGTGTGCTGCTTTATCGAGCACGCTCTGTTCGTCTGTTGGAATGGCAAGTCTAATGAACGCGTCAGTTATTCAATTAGGCTTGCTGTAGGAGCCTGGCAAGCACTGGGGAGAGGGCGATCGCCCCAGATGTCCGCAACTCCTGGAAGTTTACTCTCAGTCTTTTTGTCGTTGTTGGATTGAATACATCATTATGAAACTATCAATTGAGTGCAAAACCCGATCCGAAAACTTGAAAGCGCGTGCACTCCGCCGTGAAGGGCTGATTCCCGCAGTTCTATACGGACATAAGGGAGCCGAGTCAGTTGCTTTGACGATTGATGAAAAAGAGGCTGATACGCTCGTCAGAAAAGCTGCCATCAATAACACGCTTATTGACGTGAAGATCCCCGATCAGTCCTGGTCGGGCAAGGCCGTCTTGCGTGAGGTACACACGCACCCAGCAAAAGGATTTCTCTATCATCTCAGTTTCTTTTCTGTAGCGGCTCAAGATTCAATGGAAGTTACCGTTCCGCTGCATTTTGTTGGAGAGGCTGTTGGCGTCAAAGAAGAGCAAGGCACGTTAGAGACCACGGTGACTGAGATTCAGATGCGGTGTGCGCCTGAAGATATTCCTGAATTCATTGAAGTCGATGTGTCTGAAATGAAAGTTGGCGATGTGCTCCATGTCAGCGATATGAAGCTGCCTGAGGGGGCTGAACCGCTGCTTGAATTGAAGCGGACGATTGCAGCCGTACACGCACCGAGAGTTGCACCGCAGGAAGAGGGTGAAGCAGCAGCAGTGTCAGAGGAACCTGAAGTTATAGAAACTGCTGAATAGTGGCCGTCGCTGAAAAGGTAGCGTGGTAATTTAAGCTCAACGAAAAAGCCAGGAATCGTATTTCCTGGCTTTTTTGATAGTAAGCTGAGCACTGACCGTTCCATTCTTATAGCGGTTTGCTAATGGGTCAAGTACAAAATCAACCCGTGAACAAGGGGCTTAAGCCCCTTGCCTGTGCTTAACCAGCTTGCACACCGCTATAGCTCCATGTTTTACAGCAGACTAGCGTGGTGTAGCCCTGGTTCATGCATTTTCCTATTGAGATTTGGACACTGATTTATGACTGATTCTTCTCTCCCAGCGTTGATTCAACAGATGCAGATGCCAGAGTTTTACCCTCATCCAGTCGAAACTCCAATTCGTGTGGTGCAAACTCATATCTCCTATGTGTTGCTGACGGGAGATTTTGCGTACAAAGTCAAGAAACCTTTGGATTTTGGATTTTTAAATTACTCAACGCTGGACAGACGCCAACATTTTTGTGCAGAAGAATTGCGCCTGAATCAGCGGGGGGCGGCTGAGCTTTATCTGGAGGTATTGCCCATCACGCAGTCTGGAGATGCTTTCCACCTTAATGACGAGGGAGAGGGAGAGGGAGAAGGAGAGGGAGATGCCGTGGAGTATACGGTGAAGATGCGACAATTTCCCCAAGAGACCCTCCTTGACCGTTTGTTTGAACAGGGAAAGCTGACTGAAGAATTGGTGAATGATTTGGCGATCGCCATTGCCGATTTTCATACCGCTGCCCATACCGATGACTACATTCAGTCCTTTGGCACGGTCGATTCGATTCGTAAAGCCTTTGATGAAAACTATGCCCAGACTGAGCATTACATTGGCGGGCCACAAACTCAGCAGCAGTTTGACGAAACTCGGGCCTATACCGACACCTTTTTTGCAGAACGGGCCGATCTCTTTCAACAGCGGATTCACGATGGATGGATACGCGAATGCCACGGTGATCTTCATTTGGGCAACATTTGCTACTGGAACGAGACGCTGTATCTGTTTGACTGCATTGAATTCAACGAAGATTTTCGCTTTGTGGATGTGATGTTTGACATCGCATACATTGTCATGGATTTAGAGATGCAGCAGCGCACTGACTTGAGCGCCGCATTTCTCAACACCTATGTGGAACGGACGGGCGATTGGGAAGGGCTAGACGTTCTCCCGATCTATGTCAATCGTCAAAGCTACGTTCGGGCGAAGGTCACCTCATTTATGCTGGATGACCCGTCGGTCGATGAGGAGACGAAGGCGAAAGCCAGTGAAAAAGCAGCGAAATATTACACTTTAGCCTGGAACTATACGCAGCCTAAGACGGGGAAGTTGATATTGATGACGGGGTTGTCGGGGTCAGGGAAAAGCACGACAGCCCGGCTTCTGGCTGGAAAGTTGAATGCGGTACAAATTCGGTCAGATGCGGTACGGAAGCACCTGGCAGGAGTTCCGGTTGATCAGCGAGGGGACGACTCAATCTACACTCCAGAGATGAGTCAGAAAACCTATGACCGACTACTGGAGTTGGGGATTCGCCTCGCCAAGGCTGGATATGCGGTGATTTTAGATGCGAAATACGACCGAGTTCAGCCCCGGATGGAGGCGATCGCCCAAGCCGCTGACCACCACATCCCCATCCACATCCTTCACTGTGATGCCCCCATGGAGGTTCGGTTAGAGCGCGTTCAGCAACGCACTGGAGATATTGCCGATGTCACCGCGAATCTCATCCCCAAACAAGTCTTTGAATCCTTTACGGGTGATGAAGCTCCCCATGTTTGTGTGCTGGACACAACCAAGGACACATCCGCTCAGTTAGCCAAGTGGCTGGAGACTGTCTCTTAAATCCGTTGGGGATCGAGCCATTCAGCCATGGGAAGAACCTTTTGTGTAATTCCAGCTACACTCAGATAAAGCAGCCCTGTCGATGTGCAGAAGTTGAATTGAGCGTCACGTCACTATGAACAAATGGCTGAATACAAATGTGACCCTGAAATGTTGGCTGGTGTTTCTATTCGTGTTCACCGTGGCAGGTTATCGGGTTGAAGTGGCGATCGCCCTAGGCGCATTAGGCGGATTGAGTGGCGGGTTTATTGCCTCGTGGTGGAATGCAAAAGGCTCTGAAGATATCGCTCAGCCCGATGCGGAAAAAGTGGTGAACTTTGTGAGGCGGTTTAAGCGCAGAGTGGAAGGACAACTGGGGTTAACCAGTGACCAACAAAAAGGAAGGGCGAAAAGCCCTAAGATGGGCTTCTTTAAGGTTCGAGATCCCTATCGGGGGTCGCACAGACGCTATCGAGGCGCAGGACTTCAAGATGAAGTTCCCGACGATTCGACCCAGGAGGATCAAACCTCTTAGGGAGAGTGCCCCTCTCAGGGAAATACCTCAAAGGGGAGGCTGTTCCTCATTCCCACATGCTCAGTCGTCTTCCAGAGAGAGTGGAATGTCCACGTTTATCGTCCCAGTTTGTTTGGAATGCCGTCGCACCCTCCGGGGATCGTTTGTCGAGTTTTGGAGCCGCCCCAGGCGCAGCAATATTCACGCTGTTCCTTCGAAAGTCGCTGCACCCCCGTGAGGTCTGCATTCTCGATCACCACTCCTGTAAACTCGCCCGTTTCATAATTGGGAATATCGACTCGGGTGCGGGGACTGGCAGTTTTTACCGGGCCATAAAATAAGCGCGTTCCCATGAGGTCTGCGTTTTTGACATTTGTTTCATACAGAATGGCGCGTGCTAAGTTCGCTTTGACGAGATCACACCCACTCAAATCTGAACGGACGAAATTGGCATCGCTCAAGTCAGTCCACCGCAGATCTGTCTTTGCCAAGTTTGTTGCTGCAAGCATCACGCCCAGATCAATCACCCGAATGCCGTAGTCTCGGTCTTCTTGATAGCCCCCCATGCCATCGAGCATCGCCCGCCCGAGGTGGCGATCGCGCTTCAGTGGAGTCAATAGTCGAGACCGAGACAGAAATCGAATAATTTTCGCTTTGCCGCCTGCATCCACACTTCCCAGAATTGCCGCCGTACGACCTTCGGCGATCGCCCGCTCTTGGGGCCAGTCTTCGAGCAATCCTTCGGCATCCAGCACCAGTTCAGAAATGCCCTGGAAATAGGAATCGATGGTTTGTTGCTGAGTAATCGTATTTTGCTGAATGGTCAAATCCTTCGAAATGATGTACTGACGCCAGGCAATATACACCGCTAGAATGGCGATCAAAATCTGGCCAATGGCTCCAAACACTTCTCCCAATGCCCCAACTGCGTCCCAGTTCAGCGCACCGAGCCACCGCCAAAATTCATCCAGCAGTCCCGTAACGAGCAAAAATCCAGCAACGGCACCCACCACGCCGACCAGAGCAACCGCAAAGGATTGCTGCCTGGGTGAAATAATATCTTTGATGACGGGAGCCGACACCACCCACAACAGCCGCAACGAGAGAATGAGAACCGTTGCGGCGGCGGCTATACCCATCCAGTCAATTCTTAAGATGAGGCTAAGGAGCATCACAATCAGGGCAACCACAATCGCAAACCCCTTGGGAGGAGAGGGAGGTGGTGTGGAAGACCGTGACAGACTGGAACTCGTTGACTGGGGAGGAG
>JAYKJC010000059.1:0-9398 GCA_035285885.1 Leptolyngbyaceae cyanobacterium
GCGACCGTTTTGTCCCCTGAACCGATACAAATAAGCGCTGATAGGGCGCGAAGTCTTTCGAAATGAGAATTACTGCTTCGACCGTGTGTTCTCAAAACTCATAGACATTTTGTGGTGCCCGAAACGCGACTACAGAAGCTCCTAAGACTACGGGGTAGAGCTATTTTTTGTTCACCAGTCTTAGCGGTTTCTCTTATCAAGAAAAGGCCGTTCATTGACTCTCACTCAATCTACTTAGAGAGCCAAGTCTATTGCTAAAATCTTTTATGTTTCTCCCTTTACATTCTTGATACTTCTTAACAAATTTAGCAATTGATCAAAAGAGAACTGACACGCGCATTTCCTGCAAAGAAAAGGCTAGAGCCCTGTCTTATCTAATTTCTACTGCGACGTTTTATCGATGTCTTTAAGTAGTGTTAATCTCTTCTTAAATCGACAAACGAATCCGTATGATAAAGATTTAATAGTCAGATTTTCCTCCTTCATGCCGTCTCAAATCAATATTTAATATAGGAAAAACCCGATGGTTAGTGATATCCAAAAGCGCAAACTCCTCAAGCTATTTGCAATGTATGATGGAGCCAATTCTGGCACCCTAAACATCAATGACTTCGAGAGCCTCGCCCAACGACTGGCAGAGGTGCGAGGTTGGAAGCATGGGTCGCAGGAATATCTCAGCATTGAGAATAAGTACTTGTTTCGCTGGAACCGTATGAAGTCAGAGATCAAAGGTAAGCTGCACCACAAGGTTGTCGATAATAAGGTCACGGTTGACGAGTGGATTGAATTTCATGAAGTGGTGTCCCAGGACAAAACCTATCGTGAGCAAATTAAGGCTCTATCCGAAGCAGTTTTTAACGCGGTAGACGTTGATGAAAGCGGCTTTTTAGATAAAGAGGAATGGAAGACTGTCTTCAGGGTTTACAACATTCCTGTGGTGTATGTAGATGAAAGCTTTGCCGTAATCGATCGGGATGGCAACGGTAAGCTCAGCAAGGATGAACTAACCTCTATGCTGGAAGACTTCTACTTCAACGACTCCCCCGATGCGCCTGCCAATCACATGTTTGGCCCATTGTAGGCAACCCATTGTAGGTATGATTAGATCGCCTAATTTATGTGTGGGAATCGTGCCAAGGATGATTCCCATGCTAGTTTGCTCTTAAACACAGTCATAATCGTTGGGCTTGAGAACGTCGCGTTAGAACTTGAGACCCATAGGAGATTGAATAGCCAGGACTAAGGTAGAGGGCATGATGAGTAATTGGCGATGGATGCAGTGGGGAACAAGTGTTTTGGCCGCAGGACTGGTGAGCAGCATCCCTGCGGCAAGTGTGGCTCAGACCTCGACTTCCGAATTTCTGCAACAGATGGAGACTGCATTCAGCACGTTAGACCCTAATCAACTCATTTTGCTTTACGGAGAAAATGCTTCGCTCACTCGTATCAACAATGGGCTGTCCTATTCAGGCTCAGAAAATATTCTGGATCTCTTTACGACGGACTTGAATGTGTTTCAACAGTTGACGGTTCGTTATGGTGAAGCTCAGACAATTCCGCTAAATGAATCACAAGTGTTGCTGTATGCGCCGCTGTCGGCGACGGGAACAAGCGATAGCGGAAGCATCATTCAATTCGATGGCGGGTCGACGTTTGTGCTAGAGGCCCTTGGGGATGAATGGCTCATTGTGCGAGAACATAGCAACATGCCCTTCCCGTTGTAGAAGTCTTTTCACAGGGCACCCTGCTTGAATGGGCATTATCCATTGGCCAGACTCAGGGCAACCGCCTCGGCCACTTTAATGCCATCAATGCCTGCGGATAGAATGCCTCCCGCGTAGCCAGCCCCTTCCCCAGCGGGGAATAGCCCTGCGGTGTTGATGCTTTGATAGTGGTCATTTCGTTTGATGCGAATGGGACAAGAAGTGCGTGTTTCAACTCCGGTCAATACGGCGTCGTGCATGGCAAATCCATGAATTTTCTTGTCGAATGCAGGGAGGGCTTCTCGAATGGCGGCGATCGCATACTCAGGCAAGCTCGAACTCAGATCTCCTGGACAAACCCCAGGCTTATAAGATGGGAGAACTTTTCCAAATTCGGTAGACGGTCGATTGGCGAGAAAATCACCAACGAGCTGTCCTGGTGCTTCGTAAGAACGGCCACCCAGTTCAAATGCATGGGCTTCCAACCGACGCTGCAAGGCAATGCCAGCCAGTGGCCCATCGGGATAATCCTCTTCCGGCGTAATGCCCACGACAATGGCGCTGTTGGCATTGGACTCGTCGCGGGCGTACTCACTCATGCCATTGGTCACGAGTTTGCCGGGTTCTGAAGCGGCAGCCACGACCTTGCCTCCCGGACACATGCAAAAGCTGTAGACCGATCGCCCATTCTTGCAGTGATGCACCAACTTGTAGTCCGCCGCTCCAAGTCGCTCATGCCCTGCATACGTTCCAAAGCGGCACTGGTCAATGAGGGACTGAGGATGCTCGATGCGAAAACCAATGGAAAAGGGTTTGGGTTCAATGTAGACGCCGCGATCGCACAGCATCTGAAACGTATCGCGGGCACTGTGGCCAACGGCTAACACCACCCGACTGCTGGCGATGTGTTCGCCACTCTCCAGTCGAACCCCGCGCACCTGACCGTTGTCGATCTCGATGTCTTCAACCCGGTTTTGAAAGCGGATCTCACCGCCCAAGCTCTCAATCGTCGCTCGGAGATTTTGAACAATCTTGACCAGACGATAGGTGCCGATGTGGGGCTTGTTGATATAGAGAATTTCAGAGGATGCCCCCGCATTCACCAGTTCTGTCAACACCTTGCGGCCATAGTGGTGCGGGTCACGCACCTGACTGTAGAGCTTGCCGTCAGAAAACGTGCCTGCGCCCCCCTCCCCAAACTGAACATTGGATTCGGGATTCAACCGCTTCTTAATCCAAAACCCAAAAGTATCGACGCTGCGATCGCGCACGGACTTGCCTCGTTCCAAAATCAGCGGGCGAAATCCCATCTGTGCAAGGAGAAGTCCCGCAAACATGCCGCAGGGACCTGTGCCGATGACGATGGGGCGATCGCCCAAATCTTCCGGAGCATGGGCGACTGGATGATAGGTCATGTCAGGTGTGGGCGCGACATGGGAATCAGAGTTAAAGCGCTTCAGCAATGCTGCGTCTTTCGTGGTCTCAACATCGACAATGTAGACCAGAATAATTGTGCTCTTCTTTCGCGCATCATAGCTGCGCTTAAACACGCTGTAGGCGACAAGATCGGCTGCGCGAAGGTGCAGCTTCTTGAGAATTGCGTCTTGTAAATCAGATTCCGAATGATCCAGGGGCAGCTTAATTTCACTGAGACGTATCATGATTGATGATGAAGCGGATATGTAACGTGGGAGATCCCCTTAAGATCCTAGCTGCAATTAGTCTGAAATCGACCAACAGTCATGATCCAGGCTTATGTTTTCGTATGAGGACATCGAATATACGCAGAACCCCCGCGATGCCGGGGTTCTGTACACGCACACAGAGATGTTTATAGAGCACCCT
Source organism: Leptolyngbyaceae cyanobacterium (assembly GCA_035285885.1). Lineage (GTDB taxonomy): Bacteria > Cyanobacteriota > Cyanobacteriia > CAKZMO01 > CAKZMO01 > JBCCWF01. The sequence continues at coordinate 3,549 of JAYKJC010000059.1, forward strand.
CAATGAAGCGGTAAAACTGGCAGCAATTCTCATTATGGAAGTTCAGGAGACAAAACGGTCGCTTGCGGCGACCGTTTTGTCCCCTGAACCGCTACAAGTGAGCGCCGACAGGGGGCGAAGTCTTTCAAAATGAGAATTGCTGGAAAACTGGTGTCTCTTCAGCTTTTTTGACTACTCAACTTCACCGTTGATGCACTGTCGGGTTACGTCTCTTAATCCTTCAACAATTTGTTCTCCACCAGGCCCCTGGGGATTCGTTAGTGTGAGAATTTGCGATGTTGAATCATAGTTGAAGTCCACACTTCCACCCCAGATGTCAAGCACTTGAGCATAAGCATCAATGGTGCCGCTGTTCTCGCTGGGAAATGACAGATATCCTCGTTCGCCAGAACTGTTATCTTTTACGCATTGAAAGATGGTTGGAGAAACATTGTCGATCTCTGCGGCATTTGCAGGAAGGATAAGAACGTCTAGCAATGCAACGCTAGCGACGATCGCAGGCACAACTGAGCGAAATGCATCAGAGACGGTATGATTCATGATTACACCACCTTGAAGAAGTACCACTGTTTGAACAGATTCACTGGTCTTAGGCCGTATCGCAGAAAAGTCGCATCCCCAATGAAGCTGAGGGAAATGGGTTAGCGACATACCCTACTATCTATCTTGTTATGCTGAGCCAATTTCAGCATCTTTCCAAGGAAGCAACTAGAATTGCTTGCCTCTATTTCTATAAAGATCGGGCAAAGGCGTTGCTGAATGTGGGGATGAATCAGAAATTTTCGGGTTCACAAATGACCAACTGTAGGGGCGTACGGTGTATGTGTTTAGCGTGAACCCCTCTAACTCCCCCTTCGCAAGGGGGAGAACAGGATTTCCCCCCTTGCGAAGGGGGGATTAAGGGGGGTAAAGCTCGAATCTTCGGTGCTACTGCTACGCTAAACAAGTACCGTACGGTACGGCCATATGCCCCTACGAAAATTATTCCTCGAATCAGCAACGCCGTTCTGGCGAATCGCTGATTAACGTGCCCTTACAAAAGTGTTATCCGCGCCCTTTTCAGAGCCATCGAGACAGTACGCATGAAGGGCAATATCCGAAATTGAATATCGTCTTTCTTCAAAACTAAAGCGGTTGGAGTTTGCTAACGCGTTCATCGCCTCCTGCGAAATCAAAATCTCGCCCGATTCCCCAAGGTCTTCACCCAGTTTGCTGGCTGTATTCACTGGGTCACCAAAAAAGTCGAGGTGCTCTCCCTTGTCGATCCGCAAAAACTCCCCGTAGTCAATGCCGCAGGAAAATTCGATATCAATGTCTTCTGGCGTAGTTTCATTGGTGGCTTCGATGGCAATTTGGATACCGACTGCGGCATCAATGGCGTGTTCAACGGCACGAAACCATGCAAAACAATTATCCGCTTCAAATTTGACCAGTTCTCCATGAAACCGACGAATGATGGGTGCCACAATAATCTGCATGCGTTGCACCATGGCCAAGTAATAGATGATGCCCCGCTCTTGGGAGGTCTTGGAAAACCCCGACATATCCAAAACAAAGACTGCGCCTTTTTTCCCAAAGGTTGTCCAGATGTCGTGCTCGATTTTCAAACGAGAATGCTCATCGGGAGTATTGGTGTAATCAAACAGGAAATTGTAGAGCTTGGAATTGGTTGACACTTTGATTTCCTTGCGTTGAGTGACGTCGGTGACGAGACACTATTCCAACACCTTATTCCTTATCCAACAGCTTATTCCTCAAGAAGTTCCAAAATTTCGTTAGACGAAGTGTCGATGATGACCGGGTCTTGGTAGAGGGGCACGGTAAATGCGACGGTGGACCCCAATCCTTCTCCCATGCTGAAGAAATTCATTACCCCATCCATGGTTTCAACCAATTTCTGGGAAATCACTAGCCCTAGACCAGAGCCTCCAAACCGTCGAGTGCGCGACCCTTCGATCTGACTAAAGGACTGGAACAATTTGTCTTGATCCGCCAGGGATACGCCAATTCCTGTGTCTGCAACGCTAATCTTGACAAATCCTGTTTCGCTATCGTCTTCGCGCTCTGTAATCTCAGCCGCGATGGTGATGCTGCCTTCTGGCGTGAACTTGATGGCGTTCCCCACAAGGTTGAGCAGAACTTGTAGCAACCGCTGGTAGTTGCCATACAGAATCACCTGGTCATAGGTGGCGGGGAGCTGAATTTCGTACTTCAGGTTCTTTTGCTCAGCCTGCGTGCGAGTGAAGTTCTCAACGTCGGTCAAAAGCTCTTCTAGGTTCACTGGATTCATCTCCAGCTGCATCTTGCCCGCTTCGATGCGGGCAATGTCGAGGATGTCGTTGATGATGTTGAGCAAATGTACCGCTGAGCGATGGGCTTCACCAATAAACTCTTGCTGCTCTTCTGGATCGTCGGCCATACCATCGAGAACAAGCTTGAGAAACCCAATCATGGCATTGAGGGGGGTACGCAACTCGTGCGAGGTATTCGCCAAGAATTCACTTTTGACGCGAGAGGCTTCTTCTGCTTGCTTGTGCGCTTCTTCAAGCTCATGGTGCTTTTGCCGAAATTGGGCATTGACTTGCTGAAGCTCTGTAGCCAAATCGCGACTCTCTGCGAATAACGTTGCGTGAGCAATGCCAGTGCCTACTTGATCAGCAAATTCCTGAATTAAGTCCATTTCAGCGTCATGAATGAGCCGAAACTGTTGAGGTGCATGGACAATAATTAATCCGTTGGGACGGTCTTGGTAGCACGTCGCCATGGTCAGGATGGAGGATGGTTCTCCATCTGCTTCCGAAAACTGAACAATTGGCTTGAAGGTTTCCAAGGTTTGACGGATTTGTTCAGACTCAGTGCTGATGGTCTGTCCAAGCATCGATTCGAGGTGAGACTGGCGATATTCCGCAACGACTTTTAGCGTGCGATCGCTCTCCTCGTGAGAACACAGCAAGCACCGATCTGCCCCCAAGGTTCTTCCCAGTCCATCTACGGTGTGCTGCCAAATCGTATCTAAATCCAGGGTGCGCCGAATATTCCACGCAACCTTCGTAAGTAATTTCTGATATCGGTTGAGCAAGACCGGAGACTGAGGGGCTTCTAAATCTTTGATACAGGCATGGGCTTCTTCTTCTGTGGTTTCGTTGCGAAAATGCCCAATCACCGTCACCTGGGTGGCCTGTTTCCCAGGAATCAAAATCGGACTGATGGTCAGGTCAAACAATAAGATGTGCTTGTTGCACCAAAATGGGTATGAAAATTGCAGGGGCGCTTGAGCATTCAGGACGTAGCGAATCCGGTTTAAGTAAGTGGCGATCGCCACAGGCCGAAATTTATCACTAAACTGACCGTACTGAATATCCGTTAAAGAGAGACCGTGCTGTTCCGCTTCTTGCCAGAAAAAGGAAGTGCAGCTACCTGTTTCATCTTGCACCATGACTAGTGAATGCTGAGACGAATAACTAGGTTGATGCGAAACAGTATCTGAAAGCATTGATTGGGCAGGAGGCATAAAAGACTTGCTTGACAGCGTCATCAGCTCGAAACCAGAGACATGAACAGTAAATCTCGGGAATCCCAAGAGACGAGCGAGAAACTATTTCGTTTGACCGTTAAAAATTTGAGGTCAACACAATAGAATCTCCGTGCACATTATCAACATTGTGGATCTAAGCGGATCTTATAACGTGCACGATTGTCACACGGACTCCACTTATAAACTATTCGGCAGCACATGACGTAATAACAATCGTAATCTCACCGAATTCGATACCCCTGATTTAACATTCCTGAGATTATTTCTACAACGGATTGTTTCAGCGTTCCAAACAGTAGCCGCTATTTTGAGGCACAATCTGTCTGAAAAGAGCTGTAGAAATGGCAACTGCACAACCAACCCAATTGTATGACAAACCCAAATGCATGGTTCTCATTGTATTGAACTTATTGCATTGAAGGGTAAACCACATAATAGGTTAGAACTATTGACAATCTAGCACCATGGACACGGGGTCGTCACATTCGTAACGCATATCAGTCCTAGCCTGCGTTATTTCTTGACACGATTTGACAACGTATACGAAGAAAAGAGGATTCTGGGCGAGCATCTCGCTCACCCAGAATCCTCTTTTCTTCACTAGAATTGGGAAAATTTACCCAGTCCTATCGTGAGTCAACGCGGGTGTTAAGCCAGTACTGGCTGAGCAGGTTCCACTCTTGAGTCAACAGTAGAAGGATGGGCAGTGTCTTTTAGCGCATGGGTCAAGATTGACGTGGGGTGGCTATCGTAGGGCCATGCAAACGCGTGACGAAACGCCGCCGATTGACATTGTTGAAGTTGCTCGAAGCTAATGATGTCGTGGGTGAGCAAGTTTTCATACTCAAACGGCAACCGGACGTTGTGAAGTCCGGCGTTATCTGTGCAGATGGCAATATCTACTCCTGCATCAAAGCAGAGATCAAATACCGTCTTTAGTTGGTGAAGGCTTTCAAGGGTGCCCGTTTTAATGTAAGTGGTTGGACATACTTCAAGGCATTGTCCCCTGGCTGCAATATCTTTCAACAACTCCGGGTGCTTGAGCGGAATTTGAATGCCGTGACCAATTCTCATCAAGTAAGGCAGCAGTTCAGGGTGACAGCCTTCTACTGTTTCGTAGACATGGCCTGTTGTTTTCAAGCCGAGCGATCGCGCATAGGCGTAAAGCTCAACAAATTCGTCCATGCGATCGCCATAATGACCGTCTCCACCCGCAAGGTCAACTGCACAAACATGAGGGTGCATTTGAGCCGCTAAATCCACAATTGCTCGATTGACTTCGTAGGGCAAACGAGAATGCATACACAAGATTTGGCTCATGACGATTGGATATTCACCGACCTGACTTGCTTTGCTGACGGTTTGAACCACTTGAACCATATTGTCAATCCGCTCATTTTGGCTCAAATGCTCGGGAGTGCGTAAATACGGCGTATACCTCAGCTCTAAATAGGCCAAGTTCTCGAAAATATACGCACCCCGCATTAAGCGGTAGACGAAATAAGGCAGTGTATCTTCTGTTTGCACGCCCTCTACAAGCGTGTGTAATTCTAAATACTCGTCCAGTGTTTTACGAGGCCGAGTGTAAAACTCTTCAAACTCAGCGTAGTCTGGAAACCTATTGGCGAGATCATTGCCACTGCGATGGAAATATCTCCACAACACTCGGGGAACAACCGATCCCCCCAAATGACGGTGTAATTCTGCGTAAAGAGCCATACAGCCTCCTGATTATTGATCAGTTGTTGACGGATACAAGAAACTAGAACGTTCGAGCGCAAAAGAAATACAGCTTCCTTCGCGCTAAAAGTTAGTACTACAGTCAGCCAGAATGCGTTCGCATCTGGTTAAAACTTAAAACCTGCCTGGACGGTAAATCTCGGCACGTTCAGATGAACATTAGGGCAATCAGACAAATATGGAGGTCGGGTATGTACCTCAAGCGCCCAACTCACTGAACCAGTCAGTCGGGTACAGGTCACAGAGTAAATGAGGTACAGATCGAACATGCCTAGCTACCAAAGTGAGCTACCAGACACGTTTCACCATCAATTCATTTGACTTGCAAGCACACCTCACTACACTTTGAAATCATCACCAGCACCACATACCGCTGCCTTGACAGGTTAAGGTGCTTGCTCACATATGCGAGGCGATTCCTGCAATAGGAATTCTTTCCCTAAACCACCTAATTGGAAATGACTAAATTGAAAATTACAAATTTAGAGTATTAGCTATCTATAATAGTAGATTTCTCTAATCTTTGTATAAATTTTTGACACGTTTTCTTGTCAGAAGTAAATCTTTATGCATTA
>JAYKJC010000060.1:0-4376 GCA_035285885.1 Leptolyngbyaceae cyanobacterium
ACGACGCAGCAATGACGCTGCCAAATCCGGGGATGAACTTAATCAGTTCTCGACCAACGGCCTGAGCAACAAAGCCTCCGGCGATCGCACTGGCGACTCCGCCGGCCTGTGAGGGCGACAGCACTTGCCCATACAAATTCCCCAACACCCCAATCATCGAGACTTGCAGGGCAGTGAGAACGGGCATGGTGGCGAAGGGCAACGGCACCGCTGCCAGCGTCGCTGCCATAGTGGAGAATGTCGCGATATACCGCCGCCCCACATCTCGATACAGTGTCCCCAATTGTTTAGAGGCATCGGTCTGCTCATCCAACAGACGATAGATGGCGTTGCTTTCCGCTTCGGGCAACCGCTGGGCGATCGCATCTCGCAGCGCATCCAGCCCATAGAAAACCGGATCAAACTCGTCTTCTTCAAGAGTGAAATCAATCATCACCGCATCATCAGACACTTTCTCAAATCCCCGTCGGATTTCATCAAAGGCTCGCTGGAGGGTCGCAAGCTCAGGGGGATAGTCGGGATGGTTCTCAAGGTCAGGCGGATACAGCTCATGGAGACAGGTCACCGCCAGGAGACAGGGAATATCAGGATTCTGTTTGCGGAGTTGGCGAATGATGTGGCGGAGGGTGTCGCTGGCGAAATCGTTAATTTTGACCGTGAGAATAAAAATGCGCGCGCGGCTGGTTTCCTCATCCAGATCCGTTAATAGATCATCAATGAGCTGGTCGGTGTCTTGGTTAATATCACCGAGCCCCACCGTATCGGTGAAGATGATCAGCGGCAGATCTTCAGATGGATAGGCGTATTGCTGCGTGTGTTGGGTATGGGGACGAAAGCCTTGTCCAACAATGTCGGCAGATACTCCTGTAATGCCCCGCACGATTGAGCTTTTCCCAGACTGGGGTTTGCCGATGAGAATCACTTCGGTGGTCGGCAACTTGGTGCGCACAGCATCCAGAATCTCAGCGACTTCCTCATCGCTGACGCGAAACCATCGGGACACCGACTGAAAAGACAGCTGCTCCCGCACACTCGATGTAGCTTTATTCCAGAAGCCAGAGGCCTCACTCCTCCAGGATGAGAGCGCTGATAATGATTCGTTGAATGATTCGCTTAATTTAGCCTGCAATTCGCTTGAATCAAATGGCTTTGAATCAGATGCCTTTGAATCAGATGATTTTGAATCAGGGGACGGCTTCAGTGCGCTCGATGAAGCTAAGGCAGGTGCCTGTTCTGGCGATTCCTGTTGCGGCGATTCCTGTTCTGGCGAGTTCTGCTGTGGCTGTTCACCATCAGCATTCCCCTCGGTATCGAGTTGGGAGGTCAGAGAACGGTGGTTTGTATCGATGGGCTCAGACATAGGCAAGATGCTGGAATAAACGCTGGAACAGGAAACTAAAACGCAGATGAATCAAAACGTAGAAAAATGGCAACAGTTTGTGAAAATTCACCCTTGAATCCATCATAAATCGACTTCCCCTGGGTCTATATTCAAGCGCTATAGGTTTTTCCAAATTGAGTGTAAATGGCGATCGCCCCAGACACATCTCAAAAACACCCTGTTTCACCCAGCAACAGGCGAATGGTGTGAAGGGAGCATCTCTAAGGGCAAGTCTCTCGACGAACGAATATCAGGAACTTTCTGGCTATCTCAACCGTCCGTTAAGGTACGCATTTAATCCTAAAGAATCGCTGAAAAATCGTTGAATTAATCGCCGAATCAATCGCGAACGAAAATCGATGAAAGGAGGGTAACAGAAGGGCGATCGCCCCCTTGCCATCTGTCCCTATCATCACATCCACGACGAACTCGCTGATCACCATAGGGTGGCGTCTACCCCGACACTGCAAGGCATAGCGCCTTTTCACTTCTCTGCTGGACTCGAACCACCTATGGAACCGAAAGAACATCGCGAAGACATTGACTTGTCGAAATATTGGGCTGTCCTCAAACGTCGCTGGTTCCCAGCATCAGGCGTATTTGCTCTGACCCTTCTCTCGGCGGCACTGCTCACGGCGTTGACCGAACCCGTATATAGAGCCAGTGCCAAGCTGTTGATCGAGACCGACCGCAGCTCGACGCTGACAGGACTCACCAGTCAGCAAGACGCGGGAGAACTCGAATCCTTAAGTTCTAAAAGTGAACCGCTGACCACCCAGGCCGAAATCATCAAATCGCCTCCCGTGGCAGAAGCGACGGTCGCAGCCCTCGATATTCGCAACGAGCAAGGAAATCTGGTGTCACCCTGGTCTATTCTCGGGGATCTGGTGGTGCGCCCCGTGGCTGGGGCAGACGTGCTCGAAATTTCCTACGAATCTCCTGATCCGGTGCTCGCCGCAGCAGTGGTCAATCAAATCGTTGAGGACTATCAAGACAAAAATGTCGAGATGAACAAGGCTGAAGCCGCCGCCGCCCGAGAATTTATTCTGGCGGAGTTGCCGAAGACCGAGCTGCGCCTGTTTGAGGCCGAAGCGGCTCTGCGACAGTTTAAGGAAGAGAACAATATTTTGGTGTTATCGGAAGAGGCCAGCGCTGCCGTCTCGACTCTAACGAATCTCGACCAAAACATCACCGCCACGCGCACAGAGTTAGAAGACATTAGCGCTCAAGCGGCGGGCTTACGTAATCGGGTGGGCATGAGTTCTGATCAGGCGATCGCCATGAGCACGCTGAGTCAGGCTCCTGGAGTTCAAGAAGCCCTGGTGCAGCTTCAGACGGTGCAGAGTGAGCTTTCGGCTGAACGGGCTCGCTTTCGTCCCGGTCACCCGGCGATCGCCGAACTCGAACGAGAGGAAGCGTCCCTCTCCGCCCTGCTCGATGAGCGGATTCAGCAAGTGTTAGGACGCTCAGAAACAGTATCACCGGGCAACTTGCAACTCGGTGATTTGAAACAGGGCTTGATTTCTGACTTCGTGCGGCTTGAGATTCAGCGCATCGGTCTGAATCGGCGACTGGGAGAACTCTTAGCCGCCCAGAATTCGCTCCAGGGGCGATCGCGCAAACTCCCTAGCCTCGAAGAAAATTTGCGTCAGCTTGAGCGGCAGTTAGAAGCTTCTCAAACCACCTACGAAACCCTCCTCAGCCGACTACAAGAAATCCAGGTGGCCGAAAACCAGAGCATCGGCAACTCTCAGCTCATTTCTGAAGCAGTGCCCCCCGGCAATCCAGTTTCCCCCAACAAAAAGCTCAATATGGCGGCTGGAGGCGTCGTGGGAACGTTTTTGGCGATCGCCGCCGCATTTCTCATTGACCTTTTGGATCGTTCCATCAAAACCATCAAAGATGCCCGTCGCGCCTTCGGCTATCCGCTGCTGGGGATTATTCCCGCCTATGATCGCAAAACCGATCAGCGCACCCTCGACGAGGCCACCGAAGGGGAACCCCTCACCCCTCACGTGGTGGTCATTGACATGCCCCAATCCCCCATCAGCAGCGCCTTCCAAATGCTACAGGCCAACCTCAATGTTTCCAGTAGCGGGGGCACGATTCAAACCCTGGTGGTGAGCAGCACGGTCTCCGGTGAAGGCAAGTCAGAAGTCTCAGCCAATCTAGCCGCTGCTGCCGCCCAGGCGGGACAGCGGGTGCTGCTCATTGACGCTGATTTGCGCAATCCTTCCCAGCATCACTTCTGGAATTTGGCCAACATGGTGGGGCTCAGCAACGCCCTAGTAGCCCAAACGCCTCTCAAGCAAGCCATCACGCCCCTGCTGCCCAATCTGCACATTCTCACGGCGGGCGTCATTCCCCCAAACACCATTGCGCTCCTGAGTTCTCAACGAATGGAGCAACTGCTGCAAGCCGCTAAGACTCGCTACGACCTGGTGATTCTCGACACGCCTGCCCTCGCGGGAGCAGCGGATGCCATCACCCTGGGGAAAGTGGCCGATGGCTTGCTGATGGTCGTCCGTCCTGGAAGGCTGGATCGGGTGCAAGCGAAATATGCCAGAGATTTGCTCGACCAGGCAGGACAAACCGTTCTAGGCATGGTGGCCAACGGGGTGATTGTGAAAAACGAGCCCGAAAGTTACTTCTACTTCCAGGGCACGCCGCCCACTCCCTCACCCAGAGGGAACTCCAACAGCAGCGGGCTAACAGTTCACTCTAGCTCCGCTCGAACCAACGGACACCCCGCCACTCCCCCAGTCAGTTAGAAGAGTGCTCAACTTGTTTACCCAACAGAATGTACCCAACCGATAGACTCACGATGATGTGTTCTGATTCTTCCTCTCAGTTGACTCGCCGTAAAGGAAACAGCCGTAAAATAGATGGCCATAGAATAGATGGCCGTCGAGTATGCAGGGCGATCGCCCCGTGCCTCCTCTCCCTCTCCACCCTGTCGATCCTGTGGACAGCCACCGCTAGACCCGCCTCAGCC
>JAYKJC010000061.1:0-4758 GCA_035285885.1 Leptolyngbyaceae cyanobacterium
GCTTTGGGGGTGTCGAAATGAGCTGGCTTAAAAAGCTAGGCGGCGGCGCAAAGAAGGCCTACCGCGTAGTCACTGATGATCGTTTGCAAGCCGTTTTGAAGATCACGTTTCCGCCTGCGGCCGCAGCATCAGAAGGCATTGAGCGTGCCGTGGATCGCGTCACGGGCAAACCGCAAGCCACCGGCAACGTATTCACCGCAGAAGATCGGCGCATCCTTCAAGAAAACAACGCCATGCTCCGCGCGCTGATTGAAGCAGCAGGGGGCGTGCTGGAAAAAGAGGAATCGGCGTAATGCTCTGGCGTCGCATCAAATTGCCGCTGCAGTACGGCAATTACGCACAATTGCGCCAATACCTGATGATTGGCGACATGATTGCATGGACGGGCGGCGGCGTGTTTGGAACAGCCATCAAAGCGTTTACGGGCGAACCAACGCACGTGGGAGCGGTGCGGCGCATTGAAGAAGCGGGGCGAGGCCGCGTCATGCTTGTCGAAGCGATTGAAGGAAAGGGGGTGGTCCAAACGTATCTCTCTGAGCGGATTGCCGAGGCGAAAGGCACGGTCGATATCTACTTCCGTGATCGTCGCATCCCGTTCAGCGAATCCAAGGCAGCGGAGTACTTGGACGGCATCGTTGGTATGGATTACAGCATGGCCGGGGCCGTCTTCCAAGGCGGTCTCGGCGGTGCGATCCCTGTCATTGGCCGATTCTTCGGCAAAGATGTGTTTCGTGACGCGCTCTTTTGCTCGCGCGTGTTGGATCAAATGGCACGCGCGGCGGGCGTGCCGGAAGAGTATCTGTTCAACGACCAAACGCCGGCGCCAAATCAAGTGGCGCGGTGGAAAATGTGGGCCAATCGCTATCGCGTATGGCCGGAAGTAGCCGTACCCATTGAAGGAGCGAACCGGGTTGCGGTTTAAGAAAGGGCCATGCGAATGAATTGGGAAGCCGTGGGCGTAATGGTGGCGATCAGCGTTGCCGTCAGTTCCGCCATGATTTTCGTTGTGCAACTAATGATGCGCGCGACGCTCAGCGAAGCTACGTCACGGCTAACTAAGGAATTGCACGATCTATTGAACGCGCGGTTTGTAACGAAAGACGTGTACGACCGCGACCTGAAAGAACTGCGGCGCGGCATGAAATGGCTATACAGCGAAATTGAAGATGAGGAGGGCGAGTAATGGATTTCATCGGATTGTTTCAAGCACTATTGGGACTCGGCGGCGGTTTGTTTGGCGCCTCCAATGACGCCAGCAGCCAACGCCGTGCGGCCGGTGAAATCGCCCGCGCAAGCGATGCGGCCGCAGACGCCACGATGATCGAATCTGAACGCGGGTCAGCCGATATTCGCAATACTGCGCTCACCTCGGCCAATGCGCTCGAAGAAAGTGGAAACAACGCACTTCAGCGGATTCTTGAAGCCGGGAACCGTGCAGGCGATTTGGTTGGCGCAGCTGGTTCCGAGGGACGCGCAAACATCATGTCCGCACTTTCCGGGCTTGATTCGTATGCCGGCGCGGGGCAAGACGCTTTGGCGCGCATCATGGCCGGGTTGGGCGAGGGCGGCGAGTTCAGCAAGGGATTTGAATTTGACAACAACTTGATGAACGATCAAGGCGTGCAATTCCGCATCGACCAGGGCCGAAAGGCGCTGGAAAACAGCGCTGCGGCTCGAGGATTGATCGGCGGAAACACGGTGCGGGCAACGGAGCAATTTGCGCAAGGCGTCGCAAGCGAAGAGTTCAACAACGCATTTAACCGCAGCCTAACCAGCTTCAAGACCAACCGCCAGGCCGCGCTCGATCCGCTTATGGCGTTAGTGGGCGTTGGCCAAAATGCGACCAATACGCAGATCGCTGGAACGCAAGCGGCGGAGAACCTGTTTACGCAATCTCAACAAGCGGCTGGCAACTTCTTCACGGATGCCGCACGGACGGGCTCCGCAGCGCAACTTGGGGCGGTGCAGGGCGCTGGGCAAATGCGCAATGATGCTGAGCGCACGGCGGCGATGCTTCGAGCGGCCGCCACTCAAAACGCGGGGCAATTCCGTATAGGCGCTGGCGAAGCGCGCGCTGGGGGCATCGTGGGCGCTGCAAATGCTTTCCGCAGCGGCTTGGGCAGTGGCGTGCGTGGCTTGCAAGACATCCTTGATTTGTTCCGGTAATCATTATGGCAAACGCATTCGCAATTCTCGGACGCAACACAACGAAGCCGTTTCAGGCTGATTTAGCGGAAATTGACTCCGCCCGTGCGCAGGCGCGCGCGAATTTGTCGCACGCCAAATTATACGAGCAACAGGCGGCAAAAGCGGCTGAAGACCGCAAGCTTGAGCAAGAAACCATCAATGCTTTTAAGCAGATGGGCATGAATCCGACGCCGGAAGCGATTGCGCAACTCAACACCGTCAACCCGATGGCCGCGCAGAAGATGCAAGAAGCCATGCAAAAACGGGCTTTAAATGAGATTGCTTCGCGAAAAGCAGCATTTGATGCTCAAGAGGCGCAACTGAAAGCGCAGAGAACCGCAATGGAGACAGCATTAAGTAAAGGCGAGGCACTTTCTCAAATTTTGAGTACGGTTCAATCGCCTGAGCAATTGTTTTCAGCGGCGCAACGGGCGCTTGAAGTGGGCGCCTTGACCCGCGAACAGGCTATAGAAATGGTTCAAACGCCGTGGGAAAAGTTTGTTGCCGATCAACCGCAAATCGTTCAGATGGGACAAACGATCAAAGAGCGCATGGCTTTAAGCAAAGCCGAGTTCGATCAAAAACAAGCCCAAATTCAAGCTGAGCGTGATGCGTTACTGTTTCCGGCAAAGCAAGCCGCGGCTGAAGCACAAGCGAAGATTGCGCAAAACCAAACGATCACGACGGCACCGAACGCGCAAGGATTGACGCCGGCGCAGGTTGCGGAGAATCAGCGCGCGGCACAGCAACAGGCGTTTCAAGCTGCTGAAGCGGAAAAGAATCGCGCTGTTCAACTTCGCGGGCAAAACATTACCATGCGCGGACAAGACATGGTCGATGAGCGCGCAGCGGAACAGCGTGAGCAAAAGCCGTTGAATGAATACGAAACGCGCAATTTCGGGTTTTTTGACCGCGCTCGGCAAGCCACTGAAGTATTGGGCAAGCTAGACGAAAACATCCGACAAAAGAACTTGTTTGGCCAGGCTCGATTGAAGATGGCACCGAATATCCTTCAAAGCGAAGAAAACCAGCAGTACAACCAAGCCAAGCGCCAATTTATTGCGGCGTATCTTCGCCGGGATTCCGGTGCCGTGATTACCGATGACGAAATGAAACAGGGGGACGAAACTTTTTTTGTTCAGCCAGGAGACACGAAATCAGTAATTGACCAAAAACGAAAAGCACGCGAAACCGTGTTGAACGCGCTTAAAGTTGGCGCTGGCCGCGCGCCACAACGCTTAGGGGTGGAAGACGAACCCAAAGGAGCAAGCGGTCCGGCTCCATCATCTTTGCGTGAGATCATCCGTGGCGCGGATGGGAAATTGGTGTTCAAAAAGTAATGCCTAAGCGAGTACGTTTTGAAGGGAAAGATTATGACTTTCCCGATGACGCCAGCGACGAAGAAATCCTAGGGATTCTTTCGCAGGAAAAGCCCGCAGAACCTTCCGCACCCGCAGCGCCACCGCAGTCCGAAAAGCCTGGTTTCCTTGGGCGGTTTTGGGAATCGACGGGCGGGGCCATTGGCGACTTGGCACAAAAGCTGTATCGCCAGGGCGGATTCAAAACCGCTGAAGAAATGGGCACGGCCATTGCGGAGAGGTTTCAGAAGAATCCGCGCAAGATCGGCACGCGCGACCCAATGTTTGGCGGGATTGGTTCGCTTCCCACGCGCGCCGTCGATGCGGTTTTGGGTCCAGTGGTTGACGTTGTGGAGCAAGACGTTCGCGAAGGCAATTTGGCCGGCGCAGCAGGCACCATTGCGGGCAACGCGCTGATGTTGGGGGCCCCTAGTATGCTTGGCGCGGCCAAAGGGCCAGCAAAAGCCGCTGGCACTGCCGGAAAACAAAGCGTAGCGCAGGGCTTGCGGGAATCGGCCATTGAGCAATATGGACGTGTTCTCAACCCCACAAAAGAGGGCACAAAGTTTTTAGCTGAACAAAAGATCATTCCTGAGTTGATTGATCGCGGCGTAACCGCCATGAGCGTCAAGGGTATCAAAAAACGGGCCGCGAATGAAGCGGCTCGCGTGGGACAGTCAATCGGTGAGTTTTGGGACACTCTGCCAGATAACCTTGAAATGCCGGTTTCTGATGTCATCAAGCGCGTTCGTGATGAAGCTTTGGACATCAACACGATTGAAGCGAATGGCAAGCGTATTCCGATTGGGCCGGAAGGCGCGCGAGCGCTGGAAACAACAGAATCGCTGATTTCTGTTTTGGACGAGGCCAGCCGCCAAGGACCAAACGGCGTAAAGCTGATGAACGTAAAAAAGTTGCGTGAAGTTCGTCAATTTTTTGACGACGTGGCCGCACGCGCCAAGCGATATCAAGGCAAAGATTTAGCCGACGCAAACAAAGCTGAGATTCACGGCAAAGTTGCAGATGTTATCCGTAGCGAGTTCGCCAAAGCCAACCCCGACCTAGCAGCCGCAAACGCCGAGTACTCATTTTGGAAAAACGTCGAAAAGGTCGCTGAAGAAACCACGCGCCGCCGCGTTGGGCAAGCAAAGCCACTGGGCCGCAAGATCGCTGAAGCCGCTGGAACCGCTGTGGGTGGTGCCAAAGGTGGCGT
>JAYKJC010000062.1:0-3766 GCA_035285885.1 Leptolyngbyaceae cyanobacterium
TACCACCACACATTCCCGGACAGGTCAACGATTTTTTCAACATGCAGTTTGTTTGAATTCTCAATCGCCTGCACGAGTTGTGTCCAAATGTGCTTGACCTTGGCAACAAGGTTTCTGGGCGTGTAATCCCATTGCCTAGGGAGAGAATCAAGCTGCTCTTTTTCTTTGAGCAATAGTTCAAGAAGCTGCTGATTGTTGTTTGCTCGCGCAACTTCGATGCGTCGGTCGAGGGTGGACGCCATATTGGAGACGTGTTGTTTGGCGATCGCCGGAGAGTGTGTGTAGAGTGCTGTAGCCATTGCTCGATATTAACTAAATGAATAATTTAATTCAGGTGTCGATAATAAAATATTAATTTGTTTCTGTATCTTTTGCTACTATTTTTCGAAATATCAACACTTCATTAAGTTCTGAGTAAATATCGCTCAAAGCCTATTCAGATAAGTCTTTGGGTAGGTTTGCAGGACGTAAAAAGTTTGAGATTCTTAATCTTAGTGGGGTGATAACCGTTGGCATGAGCCTTAAGGGCAAAAATTAAGAGCAGCAATAAGAACAAAAACGGTGCATAGCGCTGTCAGGTGAGGAAATCAGGTATTTCTTCCACACATTTCTTCATTTACGATGTCAAGTAGTGATTAAGAAAGGGAAAAAGGAGTTGCTATGCAACAAAACCAGGTTTACGACACCGATAAGCGGAAGCTTTTGTCCTCTTTATGTCATGGCTCTATTTTCTTTAGTACCTTGGTTCTCGCAGTCGGCGTTCCCATTGGGGTTCTCTTCGTTTCAGATGATCCCATTGTGAAGGCCAATGCTAAGGAAGCCATCAACTTTCACTTCAACGTCTGGTTTTGGGGCATTGTGATTGTGGTGTTATCCGTTTTGACGCTCGGGTTACTGGGTTTCATTTTGGGGCCGATTGGCTATCTGCTCCACTGGGGACTCACGATTTGGGCGATCGTTCACACGGTGTCCCAACCCGACACTCCATTTCGATATCCCTTTATTGTTCGGCTGTTCTAATTAAGACTTACGCATTTTGGGGGGTGGTTTCGGGCTGCGCCCGAAACCACCCCCAAAAATGCACCAAATATAGAGGACTTGCATAAGTCCTGCTAATGTCGATAGTCTGAGTTTTGAGGCTCTGAATAGCGCTCTGAAAACGGACGACTGCGGCAGGGGCGAACGCTAGAAGCATAAGGTCGTGGAGGACGAGGCGTGTCCCCACGACTGCTTTTGTATGTAACGCAGTTGCAATCCCCTCTATACTTCGCCATATATAGCGTTCCTAAGTGAGTTGTGAAATGAAATGTGAGAGGTGGGGCGGGCTGTGCCCGCTCCACCTCTCACATTTCATTTAGGATTGCTATATCAGGTAGGGTTATTCATCGGTAAAGGTATCAAGATTGTGAACAGTCAGCAAAGCACACTGCATTCTGGGGGAAGTCATTGCCTGCGGTTCAACGATAGCCAGGTCTGGCTTTTGCCTGAAAAAGCTATCTTCATTGAGGACATCAAAGGTCTACTGGTTTCAGATGTGCATCTGGGAAAGGCGGAAACGTTTCAAAGGTTCGGTATTCCGATCTCAAGCTCTGTGAATCAAACCAGCCTTTCTCGATTGCTGAAGCTGTGTCATCATCTAAAACCTGAGCACTTATTTATCCTGGGAGATTTATTTCACTCCCCCCTGGCTCTGGTCGAGGAAGTGATTGAGCCGTGGGTTGCATTTGTGAATGCAGTGCAGCTTGAGATCCATCTGATTGTGGGCAATCATGACCGGGGGATGGTGGATGACCTGGAAAATTTGTTCATGCACTGCCACACGAGTGCGATCGCCCTTGGAGATTTTCGGTTAAGCCACGAGCCTGATCCCTTCTCACAGCAGCATTCTTCGCCAAAAAACCGTTCTCAAAAGAAACGCCCGAAACCGCAGCCCCTCAATATCTGTGGGCATGTTCACCCCTGTGTTCGGTTGAAAACTCGGCTGGATGATTTACGACTGCCCTGCTTCTATCTAGAGGAACAGGTGAGTCGGCTGACGTTACCTTCTTTCGGGGCATTTACAGGAGGATTTGAAGTGGATCTCTCGCCGGCTACATGTGCATATGCGATCGCCGACGAAACCATCATTCCATTTGAGTCGTAACTCTGAATCACAAGAATGTGACAAAACTTCTAGGAGATCATGAGGTCGCTCGATTCATCGATCGGCTGTCAATCCTAACAGCAAAATGATCCCGCCATTTTGCGTGAATTTATTTGTGCCTTCGCAACATTCTGCGCACCTTTTTAATTAATAAAACAACCTGAAGATAGACCGACTCTCGATTCATCTGACCCTAAATTTAACTAAAGTTAGCGACCTGGGAGGGGCGAAGCATCTGGGGATATGAAGTCGGAGATGCGAATGGCGCAGTCGATGGATTTCGCTGAAAGTAGCAGTCTTTGATCAGAAAAATGTCGGGGATTCTATGGATGAATTCTGATTGATAGGTTCGTGCTGAGCATTTTTTCTTAATCTCTATTGAACTGCACTTAAACCAATACGGTCACGACGTTGTCTTGCGAGACGACGGGCTTAGATCGGTAAAAACGATAAGCAAAACCTTTGAACACCCTAGAAGCAAGGAGATTGCATGAAGATAGCTGTTGCTAGAGAAATTGAAGTTGGAGAAAATCGAGTCGCGCTAATCCCTGAAACGGTGAGCAAGTTGGTGAAACAAGGACATTCTGTTCTTGTAGAAGCAGGTGCCGGAGAGCAGTCTTATTTCTCAGATTCAGCCTATGAGGAAGCGGGTGCAACGATTTCTCATGATGCCGGTTGGGTCTGGGGAGAATCGGATATTGTTCTCAAGGTGAGGCCCCCCCAATACCGGGAGGATGGGCGTCATGAGGTTGATTTACTGCCTGAGGGGGGAACCCTAGCTAGCTTTCTGAATCCTCTCGGCCAGCCCGAACTGATTCAACGGTTGTCAGGGCGCAAGGTGACGGCATTCAGCATGGAGATGATTCCCCGGACGACTCGTGCCCAGAGCATGGATGCGCTGTCGTCTCAGGCGTCTCTGGCGGGCTATAAAGCGACGCTGATTGCGGCTACGGCATTGCCGAAGTTCTTTCCGATGCTAACCACGGCGGCGGGCACCATTCGTCCGGCCAAGGTCTTCATTATGGGGGCAGGCGTTGCAGGACTTCAGGCGATCGCCACGGCCCGACGTTTGGGTGCAGTGGTGGAAGCGTTTGACATTCGTCCCGCTGTGAAGGAAGAGGTGCAAAGCCTCGGTGCGCGATTTGTCGAAGTCGAGTTGACAGAAGACACCGTCGCCGCAGGCGGATATGCCAAGGAGATCTCTGAGGATGCAAAGCGGCGATCGCGCGAGCTGGTGTCTGATCATGTGGCTCAAGCCGATGCGGTCATCACCACCGCCCAGGTTCCCGGCAAGAAAGCACCGCTGCTAGTGACGGAAGAAATGGTGAAGCGGATGAAGCCGGGATCGGTGATCGTTGACCTGGCCGCTGAGCAAGGGGGCAACTGCGAATGCACGGAACCCGGTCGAGACAGCGTGCATCATGGGGTGACGGTGATTGGGCCGATCAACCTGCCCTCATCCATGCCCGTTCACGCGAGTCAGCTCTATTCCAAGAACTTGCAGACGCTCATCCAACACCTGGCGAAGGAGGGTGAACTGATGCTGGACTTTGAGGATGACATTACCTCAGGAGCCTGCGTGACTCATGACGGTGAAGTTCGGAATGAGCGCGTTCGAGAGGC
>JAYKJC010000063.1:0-5150 GCA_035285885.1 Leptolyngbyaceae cyanobacterium
TGCGAGCATCGGGGGTGCGGGTGCCTTGCAGAAAAATGCCGACGGCCCACCCCTGCTCTAATCTTTCTAACGCCGATCGGATGGCTGAGCGATCGCCCTTCCCCCGCTTGACGGGATAGGCTCCGTACAGTTCAATCGCTTGCTTGAACACGGGTACGCGAAACAACTCTTCCTTTGCCATGTAGGACACCGGACGCCCCACACAGTTGGACAAGATGGGAGGGTCGAAATCGCTTGCGTGATTACTTACCACAATCAGAGGGCCATGCTTGGGCACATGGTCTGCCCCGTAAATCGTGCCGCGAAAGTAGGTGTGAAGGACAGGACTGACAACCGACCACTTGAAGAGGTGATAGAGCACCAGGCTAGCGGGGGGTTCGCGATCGCGAGACATGTAGAAAAAGAATGAAGGATAAAGGCAGAATAAAATCCCTGCATACACAGGTAGGAACCGATTCGTCAGGGAGATTCGTTAGGCAGATTAGGCAAGGAGATTAGGCAGGGAGATCAGCAGATGACTTGACGTTCTTAAGCGTCAGTCCTGAGCAGGTGCGCTTAATCAGTCCCGTGAGAACGTTGCCCGGCCCCACCTCAATCACGGTGTCAATGCCTTCCTCTGGCAGTCGGAGAGAAATCTCGCGCCATCGCACAGAGCCCGTCATTTGCTGCTTCAGCCGTTCTTTTAGCTGATCTGCATTGGTTTCTGGAGTGGGGTCTACATTGGACATCACCGGAATCGTCGCTGTCTTAAAGTCCACGGCCTCCAGCACGGCCCCAAAGTCTTGAGCCGCCTCAGCCATGAGGGGAGAGTGAAAGGCTCCACTGACCTTGAGGGGAACTTTGCGTTTAGCTTTAATCGACTCCATTAGGGACTGAACGGCGTCCGGCGTTCCAGAGACGACGACCTGGCCGGAGTTATTGTCATTGGCAAGAACAACGCCCTCCGTCTTTTCCAGTAGGGTATCGAGTTCGTCGCGGTCAAACCCCATGAGCGCCGCCATCATGCCGTCTGACGCTTCAGACATCAGTTCTGCCCGTCGCTTCACCAGTCGCAAGCCCGCTTCAAAATCGAAGACACGGGCCGCGTAGAGGGCAACATATTCCCCCAAGCTGTGACCTGCAACCAAGGCAGGCTGTTCGGTGCGATCGCCCAGCAGGTCAACCAGAATGCTCTCAATCACATAGAGACAGGGTTGAGTGTAAAGGGTGTTTGAGACTTTTTCCTCGTCACTCTGACACACATCTAAAACGGACCACCCAAGAACTTCGGAGGCTGTCTCCAGACGCTTAGAAGCGGATTCAATGGCTGCGAGATCAGCCCCCATACCCACGGACTGTGAACCTTGCCCTGGAAATACCCATGCAGTTTTTGTCATCGGATTGTTGCTCGTATGATTCCTTTCTCATTGTGGAAGGTCTGCTATGCAGATGAGACGCAGAGATTCCATTCATCCCGCCTCAAGCAGGTACATCCCCCCACTGAAAAATCGCTGCGCCCCAGGTTAAGCCTGCTCCAAAGCCAGCAGCAGCAATTGTATCACCTGGCTTGACCTTTCCTGCCCGCACGTATTCATCAAGGGCTAACGGAATGGAGGCTGCGGACGTATTTCCATACTTCGCCATGTTGCTCATCACCTTTTCTGGCGGAATCTTTAGCCGTTGGGACACGGCATCCAAAATTCGCTGGTTGGCCTGATGAAGCAGCAACCAGTCAATCTGTGACACCCCAACGCCAGAGCGGAACAAGGCTTTCTCAATGACTTCAGGAACTTTTCGAACCGCAAATTTATAGACCTCTTGCCCATTCATGGCGATGGTCTGAAAGGTGCCTTGCTGAGCCGTCACCCCATCAGCCAGATCGCGGGTTTCAGTGCCGTAGGCCAGGGTCAAGCAGCCATTTTGAGTGCCGTCAGAGCGGAGTTCAAACCCCAGTAAGCGATCCAGGGGATTCGCTTTCAGCACAACCGCGCCAGCGCCATCGCCAAACAGCACACAGGTACGGCGATCGCCCCAGTCCACCCAGCGTGACAGCACATCTGCCCCAATGACCAGCACCGTCTGGTAGGTTCCAGTCCGAATGAATTGAGCCGCCGTTGACAAGGCAAAGACGAACCCCGAACAGGCCGCCGTCAGGTCAAAGGCAACGGCCTGTGGGGCTCCCAACAGGGCTTGAACTTTGCTGGCTGTCCCGAACAAATCATCCGGTGTTGATGTAGCGAGAACGATTAAGTCCACCGCCGCTGCATCCACACCCGCCATGTCCAATGCATTTTGTCCCGCACGCGTTGCCAGTTCTGCGAGGGATTCAGAAGCATCAGCGATGCGTCGTTCTCGAATGCCGGTGCGCGTCGATATCCACTCATCGGAGGTTTCGACAATGCGGCTCATTCCATCGTTATCCAGTGAGGCGGCAGGAACAGCCGACCCACTGCCAATTAAGGCAATTCCCGTACCCATGGATTCAAACATTACTCTCCGTCAGTGGCGATCGCAGTTGCTTTTTGATACTGAGATTGAATCTGATCAAGTACCCGGTGGTCAACGGCTTCCTTCGCCAGACGAATGGCATTAAACACCGATGGAGCTTGAGAACTGCCGTGGCTAATAATGCAAATTCCGGCCACTCCAAGCAGTAGACCGCCACCATGTTCTGCATGATCAATCCGCTGACCAATGCGTCTCAGATTGGGTTTCAGCATGCCCACACCCAACTTGCCGCGAACTCCTTTGGGGAGTTCTTCCCGCAGAATTTGCAACAGCACATCGCCGATGGCTTCTGCAAACTTCAGCAGCACATTCCCAACAAAGCCATCGCAGACGACTACATCAAACTCGCCCGACAGCACATCTCGCCCTTCTGCGTTGCCGATAAACGAAATACGAGAATTCTTCGACAGCATCTCATGGGCGCGCAGCGCCAGTTCATTGCCCTTCGACGGCTCTTCTCCGATGTTCAAGAGGCCGACCTTGGGTTCGCTCACTCCCATGACGCTCCGGGAGTAGATATCGCCCATGATGGCAAACTGATTCAAGAACTTGGGGCGACAATCAACGTTGGCTCCCACGTCTAAGATCAAAACAGACTTGCCTGGAACCATAGTGGGCAGAACTGCGCCAATCGCAGGGCGATCGATGCCTTTCAGTCGCCCTAATCGCAACAGTGCCGATGCCATTGCAGCCCCGGAGTGACCTGCCGAGACGACTGCATCTGCTCGATTTTGTTTAACTAAATCCATTGCCACGTTAATCGAAGCATTCGGCTTTTTGCGAATGCTCGTTAACGGCTCCTCGTGCATTTCAACAATGTCCGTTGCTGGAACGATTTCCAACGCAGAGGTGTGATGATGACGTTCGAGGGAGTCTTTGATCCGGTCTGGATCACCGACTAGAAGGACATCAATGCCCAGCTCTTCGTAGGCGCGGACAGCGCCCGCGACAATCTCTTCGGGAGCATGATCGCCTCCCATTGCGTCAATTGCGATGCGTGCTTGAGTTGACCCCATTGGATGTTTCTGAAAAACCTCATGAATTTTATCAGATGGAATCCACCCAAAACAGCCTGGACGAAGTTATTCCATTTCACCGGGCTCGACAATCCGTTGAAACAAGTACCCCGTCCCACGAGCTGTCAGGATGAGTTCAGGATTGCTTGGGTCTTCTTCAAGTTTTGCTCGCAGTCGAGAAATATGGACATCAACGACGCGAGTGTCAACATGGCGCTCAGGGGTATACCCCCACACCTCCTGCAAAATCTCTGACCGAGAAAAAGGTTCGCCAGATCGACCAACTAATAACTCAAGCAAGCTGAATTCCATGCCTGTTAAGCGGATTCGCTCACCCCCTTTGTAAACCTGACGCTTGTTTGTGTCAATGCGTAAACTCCCGACTTGAATAATGCCAGAACTGGGGATTCCAGTATTTCCAGCTTTATCGACTCGACGGAGGACTGAGCGAATGCGAGCTTCGAGTTCTTTGGGCGAAAATGGCTTGACGACGTAGTCATCTGCTCCCAATTCTAGCCCTGTGATGCGGTCGGCCACATCCCCTAATGCCGTGAGCATGATGATGGGAACATCTGATTCTTTGCGAAGTTCTTGGCAGACGCCATAGCCATCAAGCTTGGGCATCATCACGTCAAGCACAACAAGGTCAGGCGCAGCATTACGGAATGTGTCTAATGCTTCTTCACCATCAGCCGCCGTGACTACGTCATACCCAATCATGGATAGCCGCGTTTCGAGGATGCGTCGGATGCTGGCTTCATCATCTACAACAAGTATCTTTTCTTTTTGATTGTCCAACTTTCCCAATACTCCTTAATCGTCACGACAACTTAGATTAAATTCAGATTTTTGATACTTAATTTTTCGTACCTTATCATTAGAATCATACTCGCATTTTTCAGATTCAGATACGCCACGCTCCTTCCCAGGAGGACTTCACAGAGTTTCTTAAGCTTTATAGAGTACGATGCTTTTTTTAATATTGACTCGTCGATTAACTTAATAGTATTTAATAAAACGAAATCTCTCTAAGCGAAAATGAAGAAATGTGTCATTGTGCTGACCCTTTTATGAAATGAAATGTGTTTTCGAGGGGCGGTTGTCGATGTATTTCTTTGCAAAGACGTGCATTTTATGCAGGATTGAGGTAATCGAGAGGATGTTTGTGGGAGAGTAATTGCTTGTGCCCAAATCGCGTGCGCACTATGTTTGTCGAGAATGTGGGTCTGATTCGGCTCAGTTTTTTGGGAAATGTCCCTTTTGTGGCAGTTGGAACTCCATGGTGGAGGAAGTTGCGCCGTCGAGTTCCTCCACCAGTCGCCTATCAACGGGGCGATCGCCCTCCCGTTCGTCCTCCCACCTAGCCGAGCGCCAACCGCTTGCATCGCGCACCCTGAATGAAATTTCAGACCATCCGCAAGCGAGACTGTCCTCTGGATATGGCGAACTGGATCGCGTACTGGGGGGAGGCATCGTTCCCGGTTCGCTGGTGCTGATTGGGGGCGATCCGGGCATCGGAAAATCGACGCTGCTGCTGCAAGTGGCCAATCGTCTGGCCCATGAGTTTCCCATTCTGTATGTGTGTGCCGAGGAGTCGGGGCAGCAGGTGAAGTTGCGATCGCAACGGCTGGGCATTCAGGCATCCCA
>JAYKJC010000064.1:0-6272 GCA_035285885.1 Leptolyngbyaceae cyanobacterium
CGTGAAGGGTTTCTCGTACGTCTTAATCAGCCCCTCAAACGTGGGGATGTTGTAGAAAGCCTCTCGCAGGGTCGGCCCATCGGTTGCTCCTGCCGTTTCCAGCGCCAGCGCAACTAAATGCATGGCATCATAAGAGTTTGCAATTCCCACAGGAGCCAGAATGTCGCCCGGTTCCTCCAGGCCATATCGTTCTTGAAGGGCCGTCAACACCTTTTCCCCCACCGGGCTCTGTTCTCCAAAGAAACTATAGGTTTGCACAAACACCACTTTGTCTGCGGCCTCTTGTCCGGCAAGTTCAGGGAACCGTCCTCCAGAAATGCCCCAGTGAGAAATCACAGGCACATCCCAATTAATCCGCACCAGGGATTTCATCGCTTGGGCACCCGGAGCGGCGTTCGCCACCATGAGCAACGCTTCGGCACCGCCATCCTTCAGCCGAGAGAGTTGAGACGAGATGTCCGTGTCTCCGTCGTTGAACTTCTCAATGCCCACGATTTCAAGGTCGTATTCAGGAGCCCATTCTTTAAAGCCTTGCTCGTTCGATTCGCCCCAGGGATTGTTAATCAACACCAACCCTACTTTGCTCACGTCGTAGGTTTCTTTCACATATTTGGTGAGGAAGCGATCGACGATGTTGTCATTGGCTGACACGCGGAACGCATAGTTGGGGTCAAAGTCATTGCGGGTGATGCCCGTCGCCGCCGCCCAAACGCCCATGTAGGGAACTTCGAGTTCATGAACCACATCGAGCATCGCGAGCGACACAGGAGAATCCAGTCCGCCAAAAACGACCGCCACATTCTCTTGCTCAATCAACTCCCGCGCGGCGGCGACTCCTTTGGCAGGGGTCGATTCATCATCGCGAATGATCAGTTCTAGAGGACGCCCTCCCATGACGCCCCCATTGGCGTTAATTTCCTCAAGGGCGATGGTCAACCCCCGCGTAATCGATTCTCCCGACAGTGCAGATGGCCCTGTAATTGCAGCCACCAGCCCAATCTTGATGGGTTCCCCCCCGCTCTCACTTCCGGTCGCTTCTGACGATCCCTCGGCTTCTGGGGTTGAGGGAGTCGTCGCACAGCCCGTCAGCTTGGACAACACAAGCCCTGCACCGAGTCCTGCCGTTCCACGTAAAATGTCTCGCCGTTTCAGACGATACGATTCAGTGTTCCAATTTGCCATAGTTCCTCTCCTCTCTCTCTAATACTGGTATTACTACTGGTGTTACTGGGATTGATCGGGGAATGCTTGACTCAATTGAATCAGATACTCCTTTCAGGTACTCTTTTTAGTCACTTATGTTTAGACGCTCATTTCAGGGGCTCATTAGCGAAGCAAGCTCGACTGATGAAAGCGTCACTCTCAGTGCACAATCGTCAGTGCACAATAGACTATAAGAATCAGCTATTAGCGTTAAATCAAGATGTCCATGTCGAACAATTTACGGGCGTGGGCGATCGCCCCATTATATTGACGACTCGTCAGTTCGTCAGTCATGATCACAAATTTGTATTCGATGGGATGCTACGTCCCACTTCGCACAATTCGTTTTATCCATTATTTGTAAAAGCTATACACAATTATTCCGTAATTTCGGGAATACTGAGTCAGTGTCAGCAATTCATGTCAATTATGATTGAATCGGTGAAGCAATGGCGATTTTCTATCAAAACGAAATTTTTCGTCGGAAAATTCTGTCTTGGTAGCTTAACGTTTTCGCTCAGTTTCATACTCTAGAAAAAGATTAGTACCCTAGGGTCTGTTTTAAAAGTTGTTTTTTCGTGCGCAAAGCGCACGAAAAAACAACCCTTTCAGCTAGTTTTAAAACACACCCTAGAAAAAGGAAGATGAAACAGTGAAGATACAACTCGCTAAACAGGGCTCTACTCAACATTTCGGAATTGATTGGTGTTTTGTGTAAATGCGGACATTCACCCCATATGTGCGCAAAATTTTGAACACGCTCAACGTTTCGCTTTGAGTTCAACTAAGAGGGATATTCGTTGCCATGCAACAACGCTTAGGCAAACTCGTTTCAACTCCGTTAGCAGTCGATCGATTTCAACTGCTGTTAGATTATTCGTCTGATGCGATCGCCGAATTTGATGGCTCACTCCAATACATGTCGGCCAACGCAGCATGGGCTAGCCTGATGGGGTTGAGCGTCGAGCAACTCCTCCATCACACCAACACCTCCCTCACTGAGCAATTCAGCGATTGTCTGCGGTGCATGAATTTCGGCACGGTTGTTCATGCCAGCCTCAAACGAGTCCTGCACAAAAAAGAGCCCAACTGCGTTACCCATGTCCTCGACGGTGCATCCGTCGAAATGGCGTACACTCCCATCAAGGATGAAGAAACAAACACCTGGCGCATTTTTGCCATTGGACGCATTCATCGTTTCGCTTCACAGGCATCCGACCCCTCAGATGAGCCATCAGAACTGGCACCACGCCCCTCACATGCGACAGTGTCTCCCAGCGTAGAAACGAATGACACTGCCCCGGCCATCGTGGGCGCTGAGATGCCCGGCATGGAGGAAGCATTCTTCAATGAAGATTTAGAAGAGGACTTCGTCGATTCCTCTCCCCAGTCAACCCCCGGTTCATCCCCCCCTGTTTCGGTGTATCTGCCCCTTG
Organism: Leptolyngbyaceae cyanobacterium; assembly: GCA_035285885.1. GTDB lineage: Bacteria > Cyanobacteriota > Cyanobacteriia > CAKZMO01 > CAKZMO01 > JBCCWF01. Next base: position 2,640 of record JAYKJC010000064.1, read on the forward strand.
AGGAATCTCTCCCACCTCCAGAACTGAACCATGAGGCCACTGATGCTGAGAAAACGAAAGCCAGTCAATTCTTGAACAATGCTGAATTCTTGCAGCTTGTTCTCGACAGCATTCCTCAATACATCTTTTGGAAAGACCAAAATTCGGTCTATCTGGGATGCAATCGTCGGTGGGCTGAGATGTCGGGAATTGCTGACCCGACCCATGTCATTGGCATGACCGAAGACGACCTGCCCTGGACAGCCGAACAACGAGACTGGTACCTCCAGTGCGATCGCCAGGTCATGGACAGCGGCATTCCGATGTTGGGCATCAAGCAATCTCAACGTCAGGCCGATGGCAAAATCACGTGGCGAGAAACTAGCAAAGTGCCGATTCGCCAAGCCGACGGAACCATTATTGGCATCTTGGGCACCATCGAAGATGTAACCGAGCGCAAGCAAGCCGAAGATTTGCTTAAGCGCTCAAAAGAAAAGTACCAAAAACTCGCCAAACGCGAAGAACTGCTCAATCGGCTGTCCTCCCAAATTCGCGATTCTTTAGAACTCGAAACGGTCTTGCAGACCATCGTCCGCGAAGTGCGCCAATTGCTAGAGACCGATCGCGTTGTGATCTACGAGTTTAGTGAGGAGTGGCAGGGCAAAGTGGTTGTGGAAGATGTGGTTGCCCCCTGGATATCCACCCTTGGAGAAATGGGCACAGATAACTGTTTCCCCGATGGATTTGCAACCCTTTATGAGCAAGGTCGCATTCGCTCAATTCCTGATATTGAGAATTCTGAACTCGATGAATGCCACAAGCAGTACTTAAGCCAGCTACAAATCAAGGCAAATCTTATCGTTCCTATTCTCATCAATCACCATCTGTGGGGACTGATGATTGCCCACCACTGCCGCGATACGCGTGAGTGGCAGGAAACAGAAATTGATTTACTGAGATACTTGGCTGAACAGATCGGGGTCGCCATTCGACAAGGAGAACTTTACGCCCAAGCCAAAGAGAGTGCTAAACAAGCCCAACAGCAAGCCCAACAGCTTGAAGAAGCTTTTATTGAACTCAAGCAGGCTCAAACTCAGTTGATTCAAACTGAAAAGATGTCAAGTCTTGGGCAACTCGTTGCTGGGGTTGCCCATGAAATCAACAATCCCGTCAACTTTATCTACGGCAATATTGACTACATCAGGGAATATGTCCGAGACTTAATTTCCCTCGTTAATCTCTACCAGAAGCGCTACCCTCAGCCTGGAGATGAGATCACGGCGGTGCTGGATGAGATCGACCTGGATTTCCTGATCACCGATGTCTCTAAAGTTCTTCAATCGTTGAAGATTGGGGCGCAACGCATTCGCAACATTGTGTTGTCGTTACGGAACTTTTCACGGCTTGATGAAGCTGAAATCAAGCCTGTAGATATCCATGAAGGCATTGACAGCACCTTGCTCATTTTGCAACATCGCCTTAAGGAATTGCCGAATCGTCCAGAGATTCAACTGGTGAAAAACTACGCCTCACTCCCAGAGGTTGAGTGTTATCCTAGCCAGCTGAATCAGGTGTTTATGAACATTCTCAGCAATGCGATTGATGCGCTTGAAGCGTGGTTCTCATCGGCTGACGAATTGACCCAAGCCATGAGAATTACGATTACGACCGAATATTTGGGCGATCGCAACAGCGTTAGGGTCTCCATTCACAACAACGGTAGTCACATTTCTGAAGAAGTTCGACAGAAACTATTTGCGCCATTCTTCACCACCAAACCCATCGGTCAAGGCACAGGTCTTGGACTTTCGATTAGTCAACAGATTGTGGTTCAAAAACATCACGGTCAACTCACGTGTCATTCTGAACCGAATGAAGGCGTTGAATTTCGCATCGAGATTCCCATTACCCAGGAAGAATTCAGATCATGACGACCCTGACATAGCGCTGTCCAAGGCTCGTATCATAGGCTCATATCATATCTGCTCAGCCTTCGACGGTCGGCACGCATGGACGGTGTTGGCGATCGCCAACGAATTGAGGTTGGCGACTCCAAACCTCAACAGTAAAATCAAATACAGGAGTTTTAAGACTCTGCATCATTTACGGGTATCTTCATGCGCCTTTTAGACCTGCTTCCAAAACCTCGAAAATCGCCGACTGTTCAGAAACGTAGCCGCCGTGTTGAAATTAAATCTGACGCTGAAATTCAAATTATGCGAGAGGCATCTCGCATTGTTGCAACCGTCCTCAGAGAGATTTCTGAACGGGTGGAACCCGGAATGACAACGGGCGATCTCGATGCCTATGCTGAGAAACGCATCCGTGAGATGGGAGCGACGCCGAGCTTCAAAGGATATTACGGGTTCCCTGGTTCCATCTGCGCCTGCATCAATGATGAGGTGGTTCACGGCATCCCCAATCGCAAAAAGGTGATTCGCTCAGGGGATGTGCTCAAGGTTGATACGGGGGCGTATTTCGAAGGATTTCATGGCGACTCCTGCATCACCGTGGCGGTGGGCACGGTGTCGGAGGAAGCGGAACGGCTAATTCGTGTAGCTGAAGAAACTCTGTATAAGGGCATTGAGCAGGTGAAAGCAGGCCGACATCTTCTGGATATTGCTAGTGCGATTCAGGATCACGCAGAGGCGAACGATTTCAAAATTGTTGAAGACTTCACGGGACATGGCGTAGGGCGAAATCTTCATGAGGAGCCGTCGGTGTTCAATTTCCGCACCTACCAGTTGCCAAACGTCAAGCTTCGGGCGGGCATGACCCTGGCGATTGAACCCATTCTCAATGCGGGGTCTAAGCATACTCGCACCCTACCCGATCGGTGGACGGTCGTCACCGTGGATCGCTCGTTGTCCGCTCAGTTTGAGCACACGGTTCTCGTCACCGAAGACGGCTATGAAATTCTGACCGATCGCACAAAAATTTGGGATTGCTGATTTTTGGGATGAATTTGTGTGTGGGAGTCGCGCACCGCGCGACTCCCACACACAAATTCATCCCCAGATTAAGCAACGCCCACAAAAATTTAGGCTTTTTCTGCCAAATCTGAGGGGGTGGGGTGCGGCTTGCTTCGCGGTGGCGCACCCTACTGCTTTGTGGAGATCCAGGTGACTTTGTCTTGAATGGGCGATCGCCGACTGCTGGTAGCAGGGGTGTCACTATACCCCAGGTAGAGAAACCCTAAACAGCGATCGCCCTCTCCTAGCTTGAGGAAGGCTTTGAGTTCGTCGGTATAGGTGACGCCGCCAGAGCCCCAAAAGGAACAGATGCCATAGGCGGTGGCGGTCAAGGCCATGTTTTGCACGCTACAGGCGATCGCCTCAATTTCTTCAACTTCAGGAATGGTGCCCGTCTCCTGCCGCTTCATGCCAATCACAATGACATGGGAGGACTTCAGCACATTGGTTTTCATTCGCTCGTACTTATCGGTGCTGAATTTCTCTTCTGGCGTAAGCTGCTGATACAAATCCGCCTGGAAGTTTGCTAAAGCATGCAGCCCCTCTCCAGAAAATACCGTAAACCGCCAGGGCTGAGTCAGACCGTGGGTGGGTGCCCAGTTCGCATTCTCCAGAATTTTCCAGACAATCGCGTCACTAATTTTCTTGCCATTGAAGCAGCGGGGTTTGGTGGATCGCCGCG
>JAYKJC010000065.1:0-3224 GCA_035285885.1 Leptolyngbyaceae cyanobacterium
GTTGAGGCCAACGAGCATGAACCCAGTCAATGTAGCCGTGTCGCCTATGGCCTCGCCAAGTTGCCGCTGTATCCGACTTTGTTTGAACACGCTCAGCGCATTGATGATTATGCACTCCTGCACACGATCCTGTCAGTCGTTCCTGACGCTCCATTCACCGTGGATGAACTGATGGATGCACTGGCTCAGCGAAACGTAGAGGGCGATCGCCATCGTACTCGCGTTCTCCAATTGCTGCATGGCGATCTTCCACCGGGGATTCAATCTAACGCTGAAACCGATAATTGGTTGACCCGAGCCTCCCAGTCGCGCCTGCTGCCTGCGTCAATGTCCGTGTTTGAGCAACCCGATCCTCAAGTCTTTCAGATGAACCTCCAGGCCAAAGCATTGATTCAGCATCGACTGGAGATCTTTGAGCGAAACTTACACCGTCGCTACTCAGACATCATTCTGAGTCATCATTCCAGTCGCTCTGTTTCTGCTTGAGAAAATACTTGAACTCCCGCGTTTCGACTTCGCTCAACGCTCAAGACCTGTGGGCTACACGGCATCCTACTCAGTTACCTTACTTGGTTGACAGCGCAACACCCGTTGATTAAGGTTAGATCACGTCACTTTTGGTTTCAAATGCCTCGATTGCGGCTTCCAGTTCTGCCTCCATTTCATCGCTAATGAGATGGAGGTCAAACTCTTGATCTCGGCTCAGGAAGTCAGAATACGCTGCCTGTAGGTAAGGACGATAGCGTTCATCTTCAGCCGTGTACACCTCAAAGAAAGCGACACTGATAGAATTCTCATAAACGTCGATAACTTTGGGATCGGGCAGCGTCAGCCCACTCACTGAATTAATCGTATCGGTAATCCCCGCATCGATTTCTGAAAAATCCACATGGGCCTGCCCTTCAATCAGCCCCAAATACTTTTCTTCGCTTTCTATCCAGGGAAAGGTTCGGAACTGCTCGAAGATGACAGGAGTGGCGGGGTCAAAGCTCCCGGCGACAACATTGACCGGAATCTGAATGCGGCTTAACCCCTCACGCCCAAAAATGCTGCTGTTGACCGGGTTCATCACGCTAATGGCCTGAACGCGCTCGTCCCGAAAGGAGTAGTCTCGGCGGGGTAGATCGAGTGCCTGACACTGTAAAAGCAGCGAGGTGTTGACCGTGCTAAAGCGATCGCTACATTCAGCCGCCAGAAAATCAAAATTGATGGTGGCCCCTGCGACCGCAAAGGCCGTATATCCCCCAAATGAATGTCCCCCCACCCCCACGTTAGTAAGGTCAAGCTGCCCGTCAAAATCAGTCTGATTGCGTCGCTCTAGCTCATCAATAACATCACTAATATCTTGAGGGCGATCGATAAATTCATTGACTGAGAAAATCTTTGAAGAAAACCCGTTCAAGAATCGGTCTCGTTGCTCTACATCGCTCCCCGGATGTTGGGGTAAGGCCACGACAAACCCATAGGACGCCATCAGTTTTGCCCATTCGTCATAGTACTCCGGCCCAGAGGCCAACCCGTGGGAGAAGACAATGACAGGCGTCTTACCTGCCCTCCATTGTTGCGGGTAAAATACATCGACATTAAACTCACGCTGATAGATCGTTCCCTCCACCCAGTTGCGTCGTTCAGACGTCAGTTCCCAGCGTTCAAACTGAACCCCATAGCCACCCCGCTGATTCAAGCGACGCATATTGTCAAACATCACCGGACGCTCATTCAGGGCTTCTTGGTTAGACAATGTCGTTAACGTATCGATCGCAAATTGGGTCGCCTGAACCGCACTTTCAACGGTCTCACTGGCGGCTAGTACTGACCGTAGATTAATTTGCATATCCGTTGGCAGATGACGCAGAAAATTAAGTACAGAAAGGCCATCGTCATCTTGTGCCGCCAAGATCAGAGCAGATCGAAGAGAATAAATCCCGTTTAGTCCCGATTCTGTGCGAATCAAGTCACCCAAAAACTTTTCTAAAATATCTTCGCCAATGTTGCTGTAGAAGAAGCGCGACAGCAACACCGGATCGACATCAGCGGATTCTTGCAGGGCTGCTCGGAAGGCTCTCTGCTCTGAGGGGCTGACATCAGCGAGCGAGAAATATCGGCGGAGCTGGCTGTTAATTCGGCCTTCCTCTGCAAATTCTTCCAGGGTGCTGATTTCGATGGAGCGTTCGAAAATGCTGTAGTAAAACGAAATTTGGTCAGCAGAAAATGCAGGTAAAGCCGTCGTCAGACCTGTGAAAAAGCCCGCTAGTGTGGCTTGCATGAATCGTCGAGCGGCTGTGAGAAAAGCGGGCTGAAAGCATCGTGTTAAGGGGATAGACATCCGGTTTATCTGACGTGACTATCTCTAGACGGTAGAGACATTGAGCTAAAGCGTCATCTGCTTTCGGATAGGTTTTCAGTCGCACCCCCGTCAGATTTCGTCTTTGATTTCATCGAGCGGGCGATCGCCCGCCTTCCCTTTCGTCCCATAGACTACGATTGAGCATCCCGAATCTGTTGACGAAACTCAATCATGGCATCGAGGGGTTCTGGGTGGGTTACATATCTGGACAGCAGTGCTAGATCCAAGTCAGGCAGAAGAGTACTGGTGGCGATATTCACGTAGGCATCATCTTGCAGTTGATACAGCTCAAACGCTCCCTCTTTCCAGAACCAAACCTCAGACACGTTTAAGCCCTTGTAGACTTCTAATTTGTCAATGCCCCCGCTGGTTTCTACCACTTCCACGGCTAAGTCGGGAAACTCTTTTTCAGACCCAATGCAGAAGCAGGTGTCAGGTTCCGCTCCACGGGCTTTGAGTGCCTTGCGAAAGGTTGTCGAACCCAGACCATAAAAGCGGGTGCGAGTTTCTTCAAAATAGACCCCGAGCAATCGCGCAATGTTGTCTTTTTGGGATTCATGTTTACGACTGGGAGACAAAATCTCTAGCACTCCGTCTAAGAAGGTCACGCGATACCACGGACTATCGGCAAGGTTTGCCAAAACGGTTTCGTACTGTTGCCAGCTCACCCCACTAATGGTGTAGCGCTCTTCAGATTCATGAGGAGAAATGGTGAGAGACTGGACAACATCTTGGAGCAACAGTGATGTCATGGGAAACCTTCGGTTTGGATACGTTGGCGAAACATGGCCGTTGGCGAATCGCTAACACGCTTAATGATACTGCTTATCTTATAGCGCTGGTTAAGTAGAGTTGTGTGGGGCACAGCGCGCCCTAC
>JAYKJC010000066.1:0-2786 GCA_035285885.1 Leptolyngbyaceae cyanobacterium
GTCCACGTATCAAGAATGAAGGCTCCTTCTTTGCGGTGCATGAGCACGATATCCAGCACATCCAGGGGATTGATGGGGCGAATCCCTGGAATCAGAGATGGCTCACCATGCCCATACAGCGCCTGGAGGGCGAAGCGACAGGCATAGACCTTGGCTCCGTCGTCGATCAACTTAACGACGCGATTGTTCATGGCCATATGACCGGGAAACGCTTCATCGCCAAGCTTTGGAAATCCACGCTGTACACCCAGCGTTACCCCTGGCCCGTACAGTAAGACAGAGGTCTCAAAACCCTTACTAATAAGACGGCTTGCTTGCAATAGATTCACCAAACCAATGGAGCCCTCAAAGGCAACGGTATGAAACGTGACCAGAGCTTTCTCACCTGGCTCGGCTTGGACATCGGGAAAGACTTTCTCTTCGTAGTCAACCAAGAAGTCACCGGACTTATACGCCGGAAACGTTACATCAGCCATAAAGTAAATTCCTCACAGATACGGTCGGAACGTGCCCTGTAATGAGTGTTCCTTGAGAACATTAAGCGCGATAGGCAATGAAGCCTGTAGCATTCATTACAGAATTCGCCTTACTGGGGGGTGAATTTGGGCGGTTGGTTACGAGAGCTTGCTCTTATCGCCCACTTTTCCAATGTTCTGTATTGAATGATACGGGGGCAACCGCCTGTAGCTCCTATTCTGGTTGAGCTGTTGGCGTGTTCCAGTTTGTTAATGCGCCACACTTCTAGAAACCACTTCAATGCACTCCCCTTATGCAAGCGCATTATCCTGTGATCATCATCGGCGGCGGACAAGCAGGGTTGTCGATGAGCTACTGCCTGAAGGAGCAAGGTCTCGACCATATCGTATTTGAGAAGAATCAGATTGGTCATGCCTGGCGAGATAAACGATGGGACTCATTTTGTCTTGTCACTCCCAACTGGCAATGCACCCTACCGGGCTTTCCCTACAGCGGAAATGACCCCAATGGCTTTATGCAGCGGGATGACATCGTTCGGTATGTCGAAGCCTATGCTCAATCCTTCAATCCTCCTATCAAAGAAGGAGTTACGGTCACTGAGCTGTGTCAACTGGACATCTCTCGGTTTCAGGTCACCACAACAATAGGGGTGTTTACCGCAGACCAGGTTGTGGTTGCGACGGGAAGCTATCACCAGCCAAAGATTCCGGCGATCGCCCATCGACTTCCCCACACCATTCGCCAGATCCATTCCTCCGAGTATAAGAACCCGCAGTCCTTACCCGACGGAGCGGTGCTGATTGTAGGAACGGGACAGTCCGGCTGTCAGATTGCCGAAGACTTGCACTTGGCCGATCGAGAAGTGCATCTCTGCGTGGGAGGTGCGCCGCGATCGCCCCGCAGGTACCGAGGTAAGGATGTAGTGGATTGGCTCGATCAGATGGGCTATTACGACTTGCCCATCGACGAGCATCCTCAGAAAGAAAAAGTTCGCACCAAAACAAACCACTACGTCACCGGACGGGATGGTGGGCGAGAAATTGACCTGCGGCAATTTGCGCTAGAAGGCATGCGCCTTTACGGACGGTTGAAAGCCATTGAAGAGACGACACTCTCCTTCCGGCCTGACCTGAAGGAGAATCTTGACCAGGCCGATGCCGTTGCCGAGAGCATCAAGCGCACCATTGACGGATTTATCGACAAGCATCACATCAACGCTCCGCTGGATGAACCCTACATCCCCGTGTGGCAACCCTCCGAAGACATTCTTGAACTGAATCTTGAGGAGACGAACATCACCTCCGTGATTTGGAGCATTGGCTACGTCTCAGATTTCAGTTGGGTGAAAATTCCTATCTTCGACGGAACGGGTTACCCCAGCCACAATCGAGGCGTGACACCAATTCCAGGGCTCTACTTTCTGGGACTTCCCTGGCTTTACACCTGGGGGTCTGGACGGTTTTCCGGTATCGCTCGCGATGCCTGTCATCTCACCGAACATGCCGTCGCTCGATGGAAAATGCAGCATCCCCAGGAGAATGCACTGGTGAATGAAGTCGCCATTGGGTCTTAGAAAGACAGGACGTACGCAAGTCCTCCATATCCAGCGCATTTTTTGGGAGGGTGGCGGGCGTCAGGATGTGTTGAGCGTTCTCGAATTCTGGTTCCCTGCCTCTGGCAGGGAATCGCTGCGGGAGCCTCCGGCTCCATTTAAATTAGAGCCAGAGGCTCTAGCGGGCATTGCCAGCGAGACGCTGGGAACAAGGAATATGCTAAACAAGGACGGCGTCAGCCCGCCACCCCCCACAAAAATGCGTAAGTCCTAAAATATTCGATGTCTATCATCAAAATTTGATACCCTAGTTCAAATATAGTGATTCAAAACTGTATAGAAATGTAAAGACAGTTGCGTGGGTCGCTCGATCCGCGCAACTGTTCGCAATCAAAGCGTACAGCGCTGTAAGTAGAGTAGGGGCTAAGGGCGTGGAAACACAAATTGGACGTGGAAAAGCGGCGCGACGGGCATATGGAATTGATGAAATCGCTCTGGTTCCAGGCCGTCGAACATTGGATCCGTCTCTTGCGGATACGAGCTGGCAGATTGGTGGCATCGAGCGTGAAATTCCGATTATTGCTAGCGCCATGGATGGGGTCGTGGATGTGGGAATGGCGATCGCCCTATCCAACCTGGGCGCATTTGGAGTCATTAACCTAGAGGGCATTCAGACCCGCTACGCAGACCCCAACCCAATTCTCGATCGCATCGCTTCCGTTGGGAAGGACGAATTTGTGGCGTTGATGCAAGAGCT
>JAYKJC010000067.1:0-2874 GCA_035285885.1 Leptolyngbyaceae cyanobacterium
CATCATCGAGTCCGGGCTAGACATCCCTCGCGTCAACACCATTCTCATCGAAGATGCCCAGAAGTTTGGCCTGTCTCAGCTTTATCAGCTCCGGGGACGGGTCGGTCGAGCGGGTATTCAAGCTCACGCCTGGTTATTCTACCCCCGCAAGAGTCAGCTATCAGAAGCCGCCCGCAAGCGACTCCGCGCCATTCAAGAATTCGCTCAACTCGGGTCGGGCTATCAGCTCGCCATGCGCGACATGGAGATTCGCGGGGTCGGTAACTTACTCGGTGCCGAGCAGTCGGGACAGCTCGACGCCATCGGCTTTGACCTCTATATGGAAATGCTAGAAGACGCCATCAAAGAGATTCGAGGTCAAGACATTCCTCAGGTCAGCGACACTCAAATTGACTTGAATCTGACGGCCTTCATTCCGTCAAACTACATGCCCGATGCTGATCAGAAGATGAGTGCCTATCGTGCTGTTGCTGCCGCCCACTCCAAACGAGAACTCACGGAAATTGCGGCGGATTGGTGCGATCGCTACGGCCCTATGCCCAGCGCTGCGGAACAGCTCATTCGCATCATGGAACTGAAGCAAATCGCTAAGGAACTCGGGTTCTCTCGCATTCGCCCCGAAGGTAAGCAACACGTGGTGCTGGAAACGCCGATGGCAACACCGGCCTGGAACTTGTTGAAGGAGAAACTGCCCGTGCATCTCCACAACCGCTTCGTTTATTCTTCTGGAAAAGTCACCGTGCGGGGACTAGGCGTAATGAAGCCCGATCAGCAGCTTGAGAACCTGATCGACTGGCTGGGACGCATTGAAGCGGCTAAGCCGGAACCGTTGATTGTGGTGTAGGAGAAGGGTGTAGCGAGTAGGGTGTAGGGTGTAGGGTGTAGGGTGTTCGCGAAGCGTTGCCTATGGCGTTAGGGAATGGGGAATGGGGTGTAGAGAATAGGGTGGAGGGAATAGGGTGGAGAAGATGCTTCCAGTCTTAGTCTATGGTTGAGTCGCTTGTTATTCGTCACGCTAGCCCCAATGAGGTCGAGGCGATCGCCCTCTTATCGACTCGCACGTTTTGGGATGCCTTTGGTGCAGATAACGATCCGGCAGATATGGAGGAGTATGTGCGGTCGGCATTCTCGATTGAGCGTATGCAAGCTGAGCTGAGTAATCCGAATCACACGTTTCTTCTTGCGTTTGGAGGCCAATCACCCAACCCCATTGGATACGCCAAGTTGAAGTCTGGGGCTCAGACCATAAAAGATGACGCGCACTCTATTGAGATTGAGCGCCTGTATGTGGATAAACCTGCCATTGGTCAGGGGGTTGGTGCGGCTTTGATGAACGCATGCCTGAACGAAGCCGCAATGTTGGGATACCGAACGGTGGTGCTTGGAGTTTGGAAACGCAATGAACGGGCGATCGCCTTTTATCAGCGCTGGGGATTTGAGCCTGTGGGTGAGCGAGTATTTATGCTGGGTGCTGATCGACAGAATGATCTGATTTTGCAGCGATCACTACTGACTTAGCGATCGCCCCTTATGCGGGCTAGATTCCGCTACGGTCACAAGTTACAAACTGCAATATGAATAATTTTCTCAACGCTCTAGTGGCAGGCACGCTTGAGATGCCGGGTAGCTCCAACAGTGATCCAGCCAGGACGCCAGTTCGCTGCGAGGGTGAGTAAACTGCCGAAATACGCTCCATGCCTGAGCTACAGCCAATGGACTATGGGGCTGAATCTTCAAGGGCTGATAAGGTTCCCGCTCACAGGAGACTCCCAACTCTTTCAACCGCATACAAATCTCCCAAGATGCGGCGTGACGGGTCTCAATCCATTCACAGGGCAAATTATCCGGTTTATCCACATTCATTCGCACGATCCTCCTTAATATTGTTTTTTAAGAAAAAATTTCAATATTTAATCTATTAAATTCATTCATTGAACATCAAAGACTTCGACTATCAAAAGGTATGGACGCATGGAAAGGCTACTCCTACCCGAGTGTCAAAACTCCAACGAGAGTAGCTAACGTGATTCACTTTCCGACTGCTCTTTTTTTGACATCACACTCATTGCATCTCCAAATGCAAGTAATTTCTAGTAAGACAGTTGGCAAATGAAGTGTTGTTCTTTTCATAGGAATAACTTCTAGTAAAAAATGAGGGGTAGGAAATGCTTGTTGATTAAAACTTCTATTAAGATTTGCCTATTTCTAGAGAAGTGTTAGAATCATCAATACTTTGCCGGACAAGGGTTATGTTCATTCAGCGATCGCTTCGCGATACTAGTTTGAAACGGCATAATTGCAAGTAGAGCAGAGCGGAAAGCATGTATGTCTGTTAGTTTATCCAGGCGATTTATTCAAGCGTTCTACCGGAGGAAGAATAATGTCAAATACCCAAATGCTTGTTCAGTCTTTCGGAGAGGTAAAGTCTAATCCTGTACTTCTCGAAACTTCTGTAACTGGGCCAGTCTGTGAAGGAATGAATCAGGCTCTCGCCAGTTTTCAAGCCCTTTATATTCAGTATCAAAAACATCATTTTGTGGTTGAAGGTGCCGAATTTTATTCATTGCACGAGTTTTTTCAAGAGAGCTACGACGAAACTCAGGGTCATGTCCACGATTTAGCTGAGCGACTAAATGGCTTGGGAGGTGTTCCTGCGGCTAGCTTCACCAAGTTGGCTGAGCTGTGCTGCTTTGAGCCCGAGGCAGATGGAGTCTACCAGTGTCGTCAGATGGTGGCGAATGATTTGAAAGCTGAGCAAGAAATTATCAGCTTACTTCGTCGCCTTGCTTCACAGGCTGAGAGCTTGGGCGATCGCGCCACTCGACACCTGTATGAGCAAATTTTGCTGAAAACAGAAGAGCGGGCTTATCACCT